>NZ_JBTSDU010000059.1:0-16987 GCF_054605595.1 Georgenia sp.
CGAACTCGCACAGCCGTGGTGCGTGTTCGTCGCCTGAATGACGATCTCGTGGCCACCGTCCCAGTCGCCCACCGGCACCGTGTCGCCCCGAGGTGCGAGTTCGTCGCCTGAATGACGATCTCGTAATCCCCATCCCAACCACAGCGCCCCAAGAGTGCTCAGCGGCCGGCTCCGGGACTGCCCGCCGTTGCCCCGCTGTCCACAGGCGGCCCCCCGCTTCGGTCGGGACCCCAGACTCCGGGGGCACGATCGCGGCATGGCTGTTCCCCTCCCCAAGCCGCGGCCTCTGCCCGAGATCATCCTCAGCAGCCCCACGACCAAGGACCTGCTCGCGGCGGGGGTCCGGAAGGGCGAGCTCGAACGGGTCCGCCACGGCGCGTACCTGCCGGTGATCGGCGATCTCCCGCGTTGGCAGCGGACCGAACGCCACGCCCTGGCCCGCATCGTGGCACTCTCCCGTCAGCTCAGTGACGAGCACGTCTTCAGCCACAGCACGGCCGCGCTCATCCACGGACTGCCCATCTGGACGATGGAACAGGCCTGTCATGTGTTCCGGCCCTACAACCCGAGCAGCCGGAGCGCCGCAGACCTGCGCCCTCACACCGGCACCCTGCCCCCGGACGATGTCACCGTCGTGAACGGGCTGCGCGTCACCACCTTGCTGCGAACGGTCGAGGACTGCGCCCTGACCCTCCCCGCCCGCGAGGCGATGGTCATCGCCGACGCCGCGCTCCGCACCCTCGGCAAGGCGGACCGATTCCGGCAAGGGATGACCCGGCGGCAAGTTGAGGAGGTCCGGGCCGTGCTCTCCGAACGGCTGGCGCGGCGCCGCCGAGCACGCGGCATCCGCCGGGCCCGCGCGGTGATCGCGCACGCCGACGGGTTCGCCGAGAGTGCGCCGGAATCAGCGGCGCGCTGGCTGGCTGTCTCGCGCGGTCTGCCGCCACCGACGACGCAATTCCGGGTGGAGACCGCCCTCGGTACGTACTACGTGGACATGACCTGGGTGGTGGAGCTGGCGTTGAACGGGCGCCCGGCCGTCACGCTCGTCCATCTCGAGATCGACGGCGCCTCGAAGTACAGCGGAGGCACACCGGGAGAGCACTCGGCAAAGGAGGCGACGCGTCGGGTGTTCGAGGAGAAACGCCGTCAGGATGCCATCCTCGAACGCGGCGGCGTCATGCGCCGGCTCACCACGCCCGACCTGGTCGACGCCGGCCCGGCGTTCGCCCGGCTGTCGAGCGCGTTCCCGCGGGCGTTCGTCGCCGGGCTCCGGCCGAACCTCATGCTCTGGCCCGACGGCGGTGCCCGCCACTCGCGGTGATCGCGAGGAAGGCGATGCGGACGGGCAGGTCTCCGCACGAGGAACTCTGCCTGCCGCTCGGGTGACCGCGAGGAAGGCGGAGCGGACCGGCAGGGCCGGTCTGGGCACAAGGAAGTCTGCCCGCCGCCGCCCGGGACCGCGAAGAAGGCGGTACGGACCGGCGGGACCGGTCCGCACCCAAGGAAGTCTGCCCGCCAGCACTCGCGGTGATTGCAAGGACGGCGGGGCCGAGTCCGGCCGGGCGCCGGAGGCGACGATGCCCTTGCGCTCGAGGATGTCGAGTGCAAGGGCATCGGGCAGGCTGGGCGGGTCGGCGCCCGTCGGCCTGGCCAGGTGGATCGGCCGCCGCAGCCACCGAGCGGATCGGCCGCCCCAGCCACAATCCGGATCGGCCGAAGCCAACGAACGGATCGGCGGGCGCAGCGACCGGGCGGATCGCGCCCGTCAGCGCGCGGAGGATCAGCGCTTGAGGTTCACGAGTTCCTGAAGCAGCTCGTCGGAGGTGGTGATCACGCGCGAGCCGGCCTGGAAGCCTCGCTGGGCGACGATCAGGTTGGTGAACTCCTGCGAGAGGTCCACGTTGGACATCTCCAGGGCGCCACCGGTCAGCGGGCCGCGTGAGCCGGTGCCGGCGGTACCGATCTGGGGGTTGCCGGAGTTCACGGTGGTGCGGAAGGTCGATTCGCCGGCCTTCTCCAGGCCCGCCATGTTGGCGAAGCTGCCGATCGCGATCTGCCCCACCGGCTGCTTGCGTCCGTTGGTGAACGAACCGACCAGTGTGCCGTTGGGGTCCATGCTGAAGGACTGCAGCGTGCCGGCGCCCATGCCGTCCTGGACGTCGGCAGAGATGTCGTCCTTGGTGGCGTAGCCGTCGACATCCGCCATGCCAACGGTGATCGCGCCGAGGTTGGCGTAGGTACCGAGGGTGATCGAGACATCGCCCGGATCGATCTGGCCACTGGCGTTGAACGCCACGGTCGCTCCGCCCGCGAGGTCGCCGGACGACGTCCCATCAGTGGCCGTGTACATCGCCGTGACGGTCCACTCGGAGTTGGCCCCCGGCGTGGTGGGCACCGCGAGCTTGGTATAGGTCAGCTCGAGTTCGTACTCCGTGCCGGCGGAGTCGTAGACGGTGATAGCGGACCGACGGATGCCGTCGGGTCCAGCGGGCAGGTCCGCAGGAAGGTTGCCGGAGAAGGTGACGCTCGTCGTGGCCTTCGCGGGCATGGTCGTGGTCAGCGGCATGGTGATGCCCGTGAGCGGACCATTGGTGTCGATAGCGCCGGTGGCGGTGTCGGCCATCCAGCCCTGGACCTTGGCGCCGTCCGCGGTGACGAGGTTGCCCACCGCGTCGAGCGTGAACGCGCCGGCGCGGGTGTAGAGCTGCTCGCTGCCGGACCGGACGACGAAGAAGCCGTCGCCGTCGATCATCATGTCGAGCGCGCGGCCGGTCTGCTGGGAGGCCCCGACGCCGAAGTCGTTGGTGATCGCGGAGACCTGCACACCGAGGCCGACCTGGGCGGGGTTGGTGCCGCCCTCGGCGCCCTGGGGTGCGCCCGCAGCCATCATCACCTGGGACAGTGTGTCCGAGAACTGCGTACGGCCGGCCTTGAAGCCGGTGGTGTTGACGTTGGCGATGTTGTTGCCGGTGACGTCGAGCATGGTCTGGTGCGAGCGGAGGCTCGAGATGCCGGAGTAGAGCGAGCGGAGCATGGGGGATTCCCTTCGGGTCTGGCTGCGGGTGCAACGCGAGGATCAGGTGGGGCGCGGTGCGCCCGTCGGTGCGAGGTCAGGGCGTGAGCGCGGGGGGTCGACAACTCATGCTCGAGCGGTTCCCTCCTTTGCCTCGCTGGTGGGTTCGGTGGCCGGGTCGGGCTCGGTGACGCCGTCGACAACGTCGCTCTCCTTGCCTGCCGGGGCGGCGCCGGTGGCCGGTGCCGCCGCCACCCCGTTGACCAGGTTCAGCGGCACGGCCTGGTCACCCACACGCACGGTGGGCACGGCCGTGGAGAGGTCGACGGACTCGACGAGCCCGCTGACCTTCTCGCCGTCGTTGTCGACGTACTCGACGTACCTGCCGACGAGCGCCGTGGCGGAGCCGCGCTGCTGCAGCGCGAACGCCTCCTGCGACAGGGACGTGATCGCCGCGAGCTGCTCCATCGTCGCGAGCTGCGTCGTCTGGGCCATGAGCTCGGAGGTGTCCATCGGCGCGCTGGGGTCCTGGTACTTCAGCGATGCCACCAGCAGCTGGAGGAACGCGTCCTTGTCCAGGACGCTGTTGTCCACCGCGGTGGTCTGGGCGGTCTGCGGCGCGTAGTAGCCGCCGGAGACGGGAGGGACGGACATGCGGCTCCTTAGGCGAGCAGGTCGAGAGTGCCGGGACGGATGGGGCCCGTAGGCGCGGACAGCCTGGACGACGACGCCGCGTCACCGGGGCGGGCGCCGGCCGGCCCGGCAGGTGTGCCGGGTTCGCCCGCCTCGGCCGCGGACCGCTGCGCCGGGTCTTCGGTGGCGCCCTGACCGGCCTCGCCGCGGTCCTGGGCGAGCTGGAGGTCGGCGTTCAGGCCCGCCGCCGCAAGGTCGCGGCGCAGGTCGGTCAGCGCCACCCGCAGCGCCTCGCGGGAGGCGTCCGTGCCGCCGAGCAACTCGATCCGGATCCCGTCCGGGCGGATGTGGGCGGTGACCCGGACCGGGCCGAGGTTCTCCGGCGAGACGTTGATGGTGAGCACGTGGGTGCCCTCCCCCGCGCCCCGCAGGCGCGCCAGCGGCCCGCCGAGCTGCTCGGTCAGCGGGACGGCGTTCGCCGTCGTCGCCCCTGCTGCGGTGGCCTGCGCCGGGGCGGTGGGGGCCGCCGCCTCCAGCGGCCCGGTCACCACGACGGGAGCGGTGGGCGCCTGCGTCTGTACGGCCGATGCCTCGACCACGGGGACCGGCGCCGCCTTGACCTTCGCTGCGGCGGCCTCGATCGTGACGGCCGCGTCCGTGCTCACGACGGCGGACGGCGCGGCGGCACCGGCAACCGCGGCTGCCGCGGCTGAACCGTTTGCCGCGGCCGAGCCGTCGCCCGTGGTCGAACCGCCGGCAGCGGCCGAACCGCTCCCGGCGGCGACGGCGAGCACTGGCCCGGCGGCCGCGTCCGTGCTCACGCCGCCGGCCTGGCCCACGGCGGGGACGGCGTTCTGCCGGCCCGGCCCCTCACCCGCGTCGGTCTGGGCAACGGCGGGCGTGCCGGCCGAGGTGGCAACCGTGTCGCCGGGCCCGGCCGCGCCGGTGGGGACGACGGCGGGCGTGCCGGCCAGGATGGCAGCGGTATCGCCGGTCTCGCCGGTCCCGGCGGGGACGGCACCGTCGGCGGCTGCGTCCGGAGTGGCAGTACTGGGCTGTTGGGCGGAGGCCCCGACGGTCTGGGCCGCGGCCGCTGCGGGTGTGCCGGGGATGGGCACGCCCGCTGCGGGCTGGTCGGGGTTCGACATGCCTGCCGGATCGGTCTCGGTCGCAAGGTTCCCACCCGGGGCCCTCCCGGCGACGCCCCCCTCCGCGTCGGTGGCGGCATCGGTGGCGTGAGCGGGCGTGTCGTCCGTGGTGGAACGAGCGGACCCACGCTCGGCGGCGGACCCACGCTCGGCGGACGTCTCGGCCGCAAGCGCCTTGGCGAACGCGTCGCCAGAACCTGAACCGGAACCGGCGGCGGACGGGGCGTGGCCGGACCCACCGGAGGAGGGCGCCGAAGGCGCCGTGGGGATCAGCCCGACGCTCATCGGACACCCCCCGCGGCGAGCTGGATGGCGAGGCGGTCGTAGTCCATGGGGGCCTCCGGCGCGGCGGGCAGCACCCGGCGGATGGTGAGGATGTCCGCGTCGGTCTCGAACATCTCGCGGATGGAGACGTCCTGACCGGGCTGCGGGGCGTGGATGATCTTGTTGTCACCGAGGTAGATGGCGATGTGGGCGCCGCCACGGGTGACGATGAGGTCGCCCGGCCGGGCCTGAGCGAGCGAGGGCACCTCGGTGCCGACGGTGGCCTGGTCGCGCGCAACCCGGGGAACGGTGACGCCCAGGTCCGCGAACACGCGCTGCACGAGGCCGGAGCAGTCCATGCCGTTCGCGTCCGCCCCGCCCCACACATAAGGGACACCGAGGTACTTCATGGCACCCTGGCCGACAGCGTCGCCCGTGCCCGGCATCGCCGCACCACCCGGCATCACACCACCCGGCAGCGCCACACCACCCGGCAGCGCCACACCACCGGGCAAAGAGCCACCGAGGGCGGACAGCCCCGCACCCGTCAGAGCTCCCCCGAACAGGCCGGCGCTGGTCGACCCGGGCGACAGCGCGCCGACGGCGGCCTGGAGCGCCGTCGCGAAGGTGGCGGAGGACGCCGCGGGCGTGGCGGAGGACGCCGCGGACGTAGCGGACGTCGCGGAGGACGCCGCGGAACCCGCAGGCACCGAACCGGGCGCCACGGCTGAACTCGCCCCGGACAGGACGGCGATGCGTGACTCCACGGCCGCGATCCGGGCCTGCACGGCGGCGATCCCACTCACGTGGCTGTCCGCTCGGTCTCTCCGGCTCCCGTCGTGGCCCGCTGCGTGGCGAGCTCGTCGAGGGCGACCTGCTCCTTGTGCCCGGCGGCGGCCCGCTCGGTCACCAGGTGCTTCTGCTCCAGCTTGTCGAGGGTCTTGCTCCTGGTGCGAGCCTGGGTCCACCGGTCCGTCGCGTCCGTCTCCTGCTCGCGGGCCGACTCGGCCGCGGCCTGCGTGTCGAACACGGTGGCGGAGAGCGCGGCGCGGGCGGCGACCCCGGCGCGGAACGCGTTCGGGTCCCCGCCGAAGGAGGAGAGGTCGTGGCCCGAGAGCTGCTCACGGGCCCGCTCGGCGCGCAAGGACGCGCGCTGGCGCCGGATGGTGGTGCGGGCGAGCTCGGCGGCGGCCTGGTCCTCCTGCATGCGGCGCAACCGCAGCAGCCCGGAGAGTCGGAACGCAATCATGCGACCACCTTCAGCTTCTCGACGAGCACGCCGAGGCGCTCCCAGGACTCGCCGTACGAGGCGCGCTCGTCCATGCCCTGCCGCAGGAACGCGTCGATGTCGTCGGAGCACCGCACGGCGGCGTCGACGCGGGGGTTCGAGCCCTCCACGTACGCGCCGACGTCGAGCAGGTCCTGCGCCTGGCGGCGGGCGGCGAGCACGCTGCGCAGCGCGGTGGCGAGCGTGCGCTGCTCGCTGGTGGTCACCCGGGAGGCCACGCGGGAGACCGAGGCGACGGAGTCGACCGACGGGAAGTGGCCGAGGACGGCGAGCTTGCGGTCCAGCACCACGTGCCCGTCCAGGATGGAGCGGGCGGAGTCGGCGATCGGCTCGTTGTGGTCGTCGCCGTCCACCAGCACGGAGTAGATGCCGGTGATGGACCCGACCGGGCCGGTTCCGGCCCGCTCCAGGAGCTGGGCGAGCATGGAGAAGGTCGACGGCGGGTACCCGCGGGTGGCGGGCGGCTCCCCCACGGACAGGCCGATCTCGCGCTGGGCCATCGCGGCGCGGGTGAGCGAGTCCATCATGAGCACGACGTCCTGCCCGGCGTCGCGGAAGTACTCGGCGATGCGGGTGGCGGTGAACGCGGCGCGCAGGCGCACCACGGGCGGCTCGTCGGAGGTGGCGATGACGACGACGGAGCGGGCGAGGCCCGCCGGGCCGAGGTCGTCCTCGAGGAACTCGCGCACCTCGCGGCCCCGTTCGCCCACCAGGGCGATGACGTTGACGGCGGCCTCGGTGCCGCGGGCGATCATCGACAGCAGCGAGGACTTGCCGACGCCGGAGCCGGCGAACAGCCCGATGCGCTGCCCGCGTCCGACGGTGACGAGCGTGTCGAGCACGCACACCCCGAGCTCGAGGGGGGTGTCCACGCGGGCGCGCTGGAGGGCGTTCGGGGCGTGCCCGGCCACCGCCAGCTCCTCGGTGGCCAGGACGGGGCCCTTGCCGTCGATGGGGCGGCCGAGCCCGTCGCGGACGCGCCCGAGCAGCGCCGGACCGACCCTGACGCTCAGCGGCTTGCCGGAGGTGTGCACGCGGGCGCCCACGCGCAGCCCGTCGACCGGGCCGAGCGGCATGCACCGCGCCGTGCCCTGCTCCAGGGCGACGACCTCGGCGCCGGTGGTGCCCGCCTCGGTCTCGATGGAGACGAGGTCACCCACGGCGCACGGCAGCCCGGCGACCTCCACGGAGAGGCCGACGACGGCGCGGACCCGTCCCACGCGCTGCGGGGCGACGGCGGCCAGGGTGTGGTCCCACACGGCGGTGTCGACGAGCGTCACTGGCATACCCCCAGCGCCTGGCGGGCACGGGTGACGGCGGAGCCGATCCGGGCGTCGAGGTAGCCCTCGGCGAGCTCGCTGACGGCCTCACCGCGCCCGAGCGTGTCGTCGGCCACCAGGTCGACGCCGGGCGGCAGGTCGAGCCCGGTGGGATGGCGCTCGAGCGCGGAGCGCAGGTGCGCGAGGTCGCCGGGGTTCATCCGGATGCGCACCAGGTCGACGTCGCCCGCGAGGGCCAGGGCCCGGATCAGGGCGACGCGGGCGGAGGTGTCGTCGTCAGCGAGCTCGACGCCGAGGACGGCCTCGGCGAGCTCGACGGCGCCGCGGGCGAGCGTGGCGAGGGCCTCCTCGACCACGGGTGCCGTGCGGGCCCGGGCCGCGGCGGCGGACTGGGCGAGCGCGGCCACGGCGGTCTCGACGAGGGCGGCCTGGCGGGCGGCCGCGGTGGCGGCCTCCTCGTCGCGGCGGCGCTGGTCGACCGCGCCCGCCTGGGCCGCGGCGCGGCTGCCCGCGGCCCATCCGGCGGCGTAGCCGGCGGTGTACCCGCGTGCGGCGCCGTCCCGCTCGCGGGCGCTGGTCGCGGCGGTGGGCAGCGCCGCCGGCCGGAAGGCGGCGGGCGGGACGGCGCGGTCCGCGGACACCGCGGCGGGCGGGACCGCGCGGTCCCCGGATATCGCGGCGGGCCGGAGAGCGCGGTCCGCGGACACCGCGGCGGGCGCGGTGGCGTCAGGAGACAAAGTCGTCCTCCTCGTCCCGCCGGATGACGATCTGGCCGCTCTCCTCGAGCGAGCGGATCGTCGTCACGATGGTGCCGCGGGCCCCCTGGACCTCGGAGACGCGCACCGCTCCGGTGAGCTCGATCTCCTCCTCCAGCGCCTCGCGGGCACGCTCGGAGAGGTTCTTCTTGACCTTCTGCGTGACGGCGATCGGTGCCCCCTTGAGGGCGAGCGCGAGCGTGCCGGAGTCGGCCTGGCGCAGCACGAGCTGCACGGCGCGGTCGTCCAGGAGGGTGATGTCCTCGAACGTGAACATCATGCCGCGCACCTGCTCGGCCAGGTCGGCATCGAGGTCGCCGAGGGATTCGAGGATCTGTTTCTCGGTGCTGGGGTCGGCCCGGTTGAGGATGTCGACCAGGGGTTGCACGCCGCCGATGGCGGTCATGTCACCCGGGGTGAGGACGGCCGTGGCCTTGCGCTCGATGTTCTCCGCGACGATCCCGACGAACTCCGGGGAGGCCCGCTCCATCAGGGCGATCCGGTGCGCGACGTCGGTGCGCAGGCCGGGCTCGAGGCCGGCCAGGATCGCGGAGGCCCGCTCCGGGCGCAGGTGCGCCAGGACGAGCGCCATGGTCTGCGGGTGCTCGCCCGTGATGAGCGACTGCACCTGCCGGCCGTCGGCGTGCTGGAGGAAGTCGAAGGGCTGGCCGGCGAGCAGGGTGGCGAGCCGGTCGATCACGGCCGCGGCCTTCTCGGCACCGAAGGACGCCTCGAGCAGGCTCTGGGCGTAGCCGAGCCCACCGTGGTTCCCACCGGGCCGGCCGGCGACCACCTGCGAGTGGAACGTGGTCAGCACCTCGTCCGCGATGGCGGGCGGCACGTTCTCCATGCGGACGATCTCGGCGGTGATCTCCTCGACCTCCTCCTCGTTGAGTTCGGCGAGGACCCGCGAGGCGGCTCCCCGGTCGAGCTGGAGGAGCACGATGGCCACCCGCTGCGCGCTCGTGAGCGCCCGGACGCCGGGGGACGCCGTCGAGCTCAGGGTCATGGTGGGCATCACCGCACCGCCAGCCAGTCGCGGAGCTGCCGGGCCACGACCGCGGGGTCGTCGCTGGCCAGGACCGAGAGCTCCTCGCGGGCGTCGTCGGCCTGGGTCCGTAGGATCTCGATCTGCGCCGGCGGCGGGCTCAGCGTCTCGGGCCCCTGACCGATCTCGTCCGCCTCCTCCTGGATGGCCTGGAACTGCTGGGCCTGCAGGAGGCGCAGCTCGCCGAGCTCGATCTCCTCGCGGCGCTCGCGGCGGGCGCGGCGGGCAACGAGGGCGATGAGCAGCACGACCAGGAGGACGACACCGGCGATGATCCCCTGGCGGATCAGGTCGGCCTTTGCGGCTGCTGCGGCGGCGGCGTCGGCCGCGGCGAGGGCCTGGGCGGCGGCGTCGGCGGCGGAGGTGTCGAACGCCATGCGGGAGACGGCCACCTGGTCGCCCCGGGCGGGGTCGATACCCGCCGCGGCGGTCACCATGCGCTCGAGCTCGGTCAGGCTCAGACCCGCGCCGGCATCGGCGTCGACGACCACGGAGACGGACTGCCGGGCCACCCCGCCGGGGTTGACGGTGGTCTGCTCGGTGACCTTGTTGACGGGGTTGTTCAGCACCTGGTCCGCACGGGTGTAGGTGCCGTCCCCGCCGCCGTTGCCGGGCACGGCGATGTTGTCCGGGCCGAGGACGCCGCCCACGGCGCCGCCGGTGCCGGTGTACTCCTCGGTCGAGCTCGACTCCGAGAGCGGCGGTGTGCCGTCGGCGGGGGTGAAGGTCTCGGAGAGGCGCTCGGTGGCGTCGCGGTTGAGGTCGGCCTGCACGCTCACGACGGCGTTGCCCGGGCCCACGACCCGGTCGAGCATGGCCTGGACGGAGGAGGTGACGTCCTTCTCGTAGTCCGAGGCCCCGCCGGGGCCGGTGCCGGAACCGGCGTCGGAGAGGACCTGCCCGGCGGCGTCGATGACGGAGACGCCGCCGGGCTGCATGTCCGGGATGGAGGAGGAGACGAGGTTGATGATCGCCTGGACACCGGCGGCGTCCAGGCTCTGGCCGGTCTCGAGCTGGACGAACACGGACGCGGTGGGCGCGACGACCTGGTCGACGAACACCGAGTCCTCGGGCAGGGCCAGGTGCACGGTGGCCCCGGCGACGCCCCGCATCGCCTCGATGGTGGCGGCGAGCTCGCCCTCCAGGGCGCGCTGGTAGGTGATCTGCTGCTGGAAGTCCGAGCTGGTCAGGCCCATGTCGTCCAGGAGGGCGTAGCCGTCCCGGGAGGTCGGCAGGCCGCTGGCGGCCAGGGAGATACGCTGGTCGTAGAGTTGATCCTGCGGGACCAGGACGGTGGCGCCGCCGTCGGCGAGCTCGTAGGGCACGCCGTTGGTCGCGAGCTGGTCGACGACGGCGGCGGCGTCCTCGGCGGAGAGGTTGGAGAAGACGGGTGCCATCCTCGGCTTGGACGCCCACAGGCTCAGTGCCACCACGCCCAGGACGATGAGGGCGACGACGAGCGTCGCGATGGTGCGCTGGGGCAGGGAGAACTGGTCCCAGTAGCCCTTGATCCTGCCGACGAACCCGGTCACGGCAGCGGGCATCAGGCCTGCATCCTCATGATCTCGGTGAACGCGTCGACGGCCTTATTGCGCAGGGCCGCGGTGAGTTCGAGGGTGACCTGGGCCTCGGTGGCGGCGATGGTGTAGTCGTGGATGTCGTCCAGGTTGCCGGTGACGGCGCGGACGGCGAGCTCGCCGGAGGTCTGCTGGACGGCGTCGAGGTTGTCGATCGCGCCGGCGAGCGAGGCCCCGAAGGCGGCTCCGCCGTCGGCCGAGGCCGTGGCGCCGGGCTCGAGGACGTCCCGGAGGTTGGCGGTGGGGGTGACGTTGCTGACGGCGCCGAGGAGATCGCCGATGGCGGGGACGGACATCAGTTCTTTCCGATCTGCAGGGCGGCGGTGTAGGTCTCCCGGGCACGGTCCACCACGGCCGCGCTGGCCTGGTAGCCGCGCTGGGCCATGATCAGCTGGGACATCTGGCTGCCCATGTCGACGTCGGGGTAGCGCACGTTCCCGTTCTCGTCGGCCAGCGGGTGGTTCGGCTCGTAGACGGTGCGGCCCTGCGGGTCGCCCAGCTCGACGCCGCCGACCTGGACGCCGCCGGTGTTGCCGTAGTCCATCGCCCGCGCGACGACGTACTTCTCCTGGTAGGCGGCCTCGTTGGTGGCGGAGACGTCGTTGATGTTGGCGAGGTTGTCGCTGACGGCGTCGATCCACTTGCGGTGGACGGTCATGCCGGTCGCGGCGATGCCGATGGCTTCGAAGGTGGTCATCAGTTCGTCCTCATCGCCGCGCGGATCTGGCTGAATTGGCCGTCGATGGCCCGCGTGGCCACCTGGTAGCGCAGGTTGGTGTCGATGTTCAGCAAGGTCTCGGCGTCCAGGTTGACGTTGTTGCCGTTGGTCCGGGTGGGCTCGAGCGAGCGGGCGACGGTGCCCTCGGCGGCGCCGTTGCCGCGGGCGACGGCGCCGGCGAGCTCGTCCTCGAAGGAGACCCGGCCGGCGAGGAAGCCCGGGGTGTTGATGTTCGCGATGTTGTCCGCGATGACCCGCTGACGCAGGCCGAGCGCGTCCAGCGCGCTCTGCATCGCCACGGATGTCACTGAGTCGAACACGAGAAGGGACCTCCGTCGCTGACGAACGTGTCGGCCGGTCCCTGGCCTGATGCGTGAGCGATCCGTGCTCAAAGCCTCCGATCGGCAGTGATCGGCGACTCATGAGGCTTTGGCGGGGAGTTCTCCCCATGTTCATGTGTTCGAAAGATCCCGCGGCCGGGCAGCCGGGTGACCTACTCGACGTCGGTGCCGTCCACGCTCACCCTGCCGTGTCGACGTAGACGGGCACGGCGGGGCCCATGGCCCGCATGCTGCGCATGGCCCTCGCCTGCCGGCGGCCCATCGAGGCCGCCTCGGTGATCTGCCGGGCGACCTCGGTCTGGCGGGAGACGAGCAGCTCGGCCCGGGTGCGCAGCGCGGCCGGCATCGGGCCCAGGCCCGACGGCGGGGCCCAGGGCCGGGCGGGCGGCGGCTGGTTCGCGCGCAGGCTCGCCTCGGCGTCGTCGACGGAGAGCTCGAGCTCGGTCAGGACGGCGACCCACCGGTCGTGGAAGGGATCCCCGGCCGGCTCGTCCGTTCCACGGCCCGCGGGATCAGGCGACACCGAGGTCACCGGTCGGCTGGTCCCCGCCCGGGCGCGCGGCCGCGGCGGCCGCCGTGGCTGCCGCGGATGTGCCGGTCACCGTCGTGGTGGCGGCGGCCTCGTGCCAGGCGTCGCGCAGCGGGACGAGGAGGTCGCGGCACGCGGTCACGCGGGCGACGTCCTGGGCGAGGTGGGCACCCACCAGCTCGGAGACGAGGTAGGAGTAGAGGTCCTTCAGGCCCTGGGCGCCGTCCCACGCGTCGACGTCAAGGCTGGCGCGCAGCTCCTGGACGATGTTCTGGGCATGGCTGAGGTGGGTGTCGACGGCACCCGCGTCCGCTGCCTCGATCGCGGCGATGCCCCGGTCGAGATCCAGGACGAGCCGGTCGTAGAGCATGGTGAGGAGCTTGGCCGGGGTGGCGGTGGCGACGGTGTCCGCCTTGAAGCGGTTGAGCAGTGCGACCTGGTTCATCATCGTCCCTAAGAGCTCGTGTTCCACGACGGCAGCCCGGAGAGCTGGCCGGCGAGCCAGTTCGACTGGGACTGCAGACCGCTCAGGGCGACCTCGAGGGCGGCGTAGGTGCGCTCCAACCCGGCGCGGCGGGTCGCGAGGCGGGTGTCCCAGTCGGTGATGCGCTGGTTGAGGTCCTTCACGACCCCCTCCTGGGAGGTGATCTGCAGGGTGAGGGTGCCGGTGGCGGCGTCCGAGGCGCTCGTCGCGACGCCCGCCAGGCGCTCGGCGAGCGCGGTGACCATCTCCTGGGTGCCCACGGGGTCCGCGGCCATCGCCGCGGTGAACCTCACCTGGTCGAACGACACCGTGCCGGAGCGGTCCAGGGTGATGCCGACCGCGGACGGCGAGCGGCCGTCCACCGGCATCGAGACGGCGGAGCGGACCTGCTCGCCCAGCATGCGGATGCCGCCGTTACCGGAGAAGAGGCCGCCGGCGACGATCTCGCGGCCGTCCGCGCCGGTGGTGGTGCTGGTCGCGGTTCGGGAGGAGATCTCGGCGAGGACGGTCGTGACGTTGTTGACCAGATCGGCGGCGAGGGCGCTCTGGGCGGCCTGGTCCTGGGCCACGGTCAGGGTGACCGGGTCCGCGGACGGCTCCTTGACCGTGAAGCTCACGCCGGGGATGGTGTCGGCAAAGGTGTTGGTGCTGCTGGTGATCTCGGTCGCGGCGGCGGTGCCGGCCCAGAGGGTGATCGTGGCGTCGACGGCGGTGGCGATGGTGGTGTTGCCGGCGATGTCACCGCCGACCGCGTCGGAGCGGTTGACGATCAGCTTGGTGGGGTCCCCCACCGCCTCCGCGCCCCCGAGGTAGACCTCGAAGGCGTTGCTCGCGCCGGAGATACCGGAGAGCTGGAGGCGGTACGTGCCGTCCGTGCCGACCGCCACCGCGACCGCGCTGAGGCCGGCGTCCTTCGCCTTGTTGATCGCCTCGGCGACGTCGGCCATGGTGCCGTGGGCGGGCTGGATGGTCACCGTGGTGCCGTCGCGGACCACGGTGATGGCGGGCGGGGGCTCGACGGCGAGGCTCGCCGAAACGGTGCTGCTCAGGAGGGAGACCTGCCCGGCCGCGATCCGGTCGACCGTGAACGTCATGGCGGACGGGGAGGCCCCGGCGGTGGCCGTGGCGGTCACCGTACCGGAGGAGGAGGCGACCTTGTGGGCGTCCCAGGACGCGGCGTCGGCGGCCTTGCCGGCCGACGTCGCCAGGGAGGCGACCTTGGTGTTGAGCGACTGGAGCGCGCTCGCGAGCGACGAGGCGGCGGAGGACTTGGACTTCAGCAGCGTCTGCGGAGCGGCCTCGAGCTGCATGAGGCTCTTGATGAGCTCGGTGGTGTTGAGTCCGCTGATGAGGCCGTCGACTGCCATGCTCGACATGCGCTCCGCCTTCTGTGGTGGCTGATGGTGGATGTGCGGCCGGCGGCCGGCCCGCGTGGGGCAGGCCGCCGGTCGCGATCATGCGGGGTGGTACCGGGCTGGGCCCGGCGGGATCACCGCAGGAGCTGGAGGATGCCCTGGGGGATCTGGTTGGCCTGGGCCAGCATCGCGGTGCCGGCCTGGGAGAGGATCTGGTTCTTGGTGAAGTTGACCATCTCCTGGGCCATGTCGGTGTCGCGGATGCGGGACTCCGACGCGGTCAGGTTCTCGATCGAGACGTTGAGGCTGTTGATGGTGTGGTCGAGCCGGTTCTGCTTGGCACCGAGCTCGGCGCGGACGGTGGAGACCGTGGCGATGGCGTCGTCGATCTTGAGGATCGCACCGTCGGCACCGGATGCCTGGGTGAAGTTGACGGCGGCGGCGGCGATCTCCTCGCCCGTGGCGGCGGCACCAGGAGTGATGTCACCCGTGATGACGAGACCGGCTGCGCTGCTGGAGGCCGTGGCGGCCACTCCGGCCTTGTCGAGGGCGTCGTTCACGGCTGTGAGGCGCGCCGCCGGATCAGCCCCGGCCTCGTACTTCACGGTCGACAGGTCGAGGCTCTTGCCGCCGACCGTGATCGTGCCGTTGAGGAGCTCGAAGCTCTCGGCCACGCCCATGTCCGCTGTGCCGATGGTGGTCACACCGGCGGTGCTCGCCGCGGCAGCGGTAGTCTCGACGCCGGCCAAAGCGTCCGTGGCGACAGCCAGCGTCACGTCGACACCATCGACGCCGAGACCGGCATCGCTCATGGCGGTGCCGACCTTGACGTTGATGGCCTCACCGACGTTGGCACCGATCTGGAACTTGCCGTCGTACGTGCTGTCGAGCAACTTGGTGCCGTTGAACTGGGTGGTCTCCGCGATGCGGGTGAGTTCCTGCTTGAGCTCGCCGATCTCCAGCTGGATGTTCTTCTTGGCGTCCGTGCTCAGGCCACCGGTGTTGGAGGCCTGGACGGAGAGGTCACGCATCCGCTGGAGGATGGCGTGCGACTCGGTGAGCGCACCCTCAGCGGTCTGGACCACGGAGATGCCGTCCTGGGCGTTGCGGACGGCAACGGTGAGGCCACCCACCTGCGAACGCAGGCCCTCGGAGATGGCCAGGCCGGCGGCGTCGTCCGCGGCGCGGTTGATGCGGAAGCCGCTGGAGAGCTTCTCCAGGGAGGAGCTGAGCGAGTTCTGCGTCGTGGACAGGTTGCGGTACGCGTTCGTCGCCGCAATGTTGGTGTTGATGGAGAGTGCCATCGTTCCTCTTCTTCCTGAAGTGTGGATCCTCAACCGCCCATCCGTGGGCTGGTCACCCCTCACCATCGGCCGCCCGTGCCCTGGGTTGAGAAGTTCGGCACGCCGTCCGTCGGCGGGTGCTTCGCGGGCCCCGGCTGGCCTCAGACCGCCTCGTAGACGACGGAACCCTTGCCCGCGGCGTCGGCGGCCGCCTCGCGGGAGAGCACGCCGGTGGCCCGGGCGGCGACCGCGGCGTAGTAGGCCTGGCGACGGCGCTCGGCCACACCCGGCGCCTCCGACGGCTCCGGGGCGAGGCCGGGCTCGAGCGCGGTGTTCATCGCGTCCTTGAGCATGCCGAGCGCCTGGGTGCGGAGCTGGCTGATGCGCGACTGGGTCACGCCGAGCTCCTCGGCGAGCTCCACGACCGGGCGGTCGTGGAGGAACAGCTCCTCGACCACCAGGCGCAGCCGGTCGGGCAGCTCGGCCACGGCGGCACGCAGGTAATGCAGGCGTTCCTTCACCAGCAGCCGCTGCTCGGGGCCGAGACCGGAGGACTGCAGCGTGTCAGCAGCCGCCGATCCCTCCACGTCCAGGCTCAGGACGCGCCGCTCGGCGTCGCCGCGCGTGACGTCGACGTCGGCGACCGGGACACCGAGGGCCTCCGCGAGCTCCTCGCGCGTGGGCTTGCGGCTGAGGGCCGCGGTGAGCCTCTCGGTGAGCTCGGTGAGCTGGCGGGCGCGCTGGCGGGCGCCGCGCGAGGCCCAGTCCATACCGCGGAGCTCGTCGAGGATCGCGCCGTGGATCCGCACCGCCGCGTAGCGGGCGAAGGGAACGCCGAGGTCGGGGTCGAACGCCCGAGCGGCGAGCACCAGCGCGAGGGAGCCGGCCGCCGCCAGCTCGTCGCGCTGGACGTGGGACGGCACCCGTCGGATGACCTCCGAGACGTGGTAGCCGACCAGGGGCAGGTGCTGCGTGATGAGCTCGTCTTGCTCGCGCCGACCGTACGTCACAGTTCGCTCTCCAGCTTCGAGGGATTGCCACCCAGCCCTGGCCGCCTGGTCGACCGGCGGTCATTACCGAGTTGCGATCACGTACGTTCAAGAAATTGAATCCTGAACGATCTGACCTTCACTTTCCTGCCATCCCCCGAGGGCGTGAAACTTCAGACATACGGACCCTCTCAGACCCAGATCCGCGAGTAGTGGTCGGCGGGTCGTAACGAGCAGATGCCCTTTGCCTTGGAAACATGAGGCTTGCGAAGGTCTCAG
>NZ_JBTSDU010000060.1:0-16854 GCF_054605595.1 Georgenia sp.
GCGGCCCGGGCCCCCCCCCCCCACCGCGGAGACGGCCCTCCTGCCCGTGACGGCGCCCGGTCCCGCCACCCGTGCGGGGACCGACACCCCGACCACCGGGCTGACGCGACGCGAGCTGCGCGAGCGGGCCCGGGCCGAGGAGGCCACCGGGGCCAAGCGCCGCAACCGAGGCACCCGGGCCGACACCGGCGAGACCACGGTGGTCCCGGCCGTCGACGTCGTCGACGTCGCGGGGCCCACCCTCGCCCACGCCCCGGCCACCGATACCCTTGCCGCCCACGCCACGGCGCCCATCGCCACCGACGACACCCGCACCGCCGGCCGTGCCCGCGGCGCCGGCGTGGTGCCGGGTTCGTGGCGGTCGGCCGGCGCCGCCCGCGGCGCCGGCGTGGTGCCCGCCTCGCCCCGGAGCGAACAGTTCCGGGCGATGCCGGCGACCCGGCAGCAGGGCCCCGCCGGAGCGGCGCGCGGCGCCGGGATCGTCCCCGGCCGGCCCACGAACCAGCCGGACCGGGCGGGCCCGCCCGCGGATACCGGCCGGCCCGCGCACACCGACCGACCCGAGAGTGCCGCCCGGCCCGAGGACGAGGAGCCCACGAACGTGCCGACCTGGCGGAGCCTGTGGGGATTCTCCGATCGGCCCGGCGAGAAGGAGGAGGAGCGATGAGCGCCCGCCGCACCCGCGCCGCCGTGGGAGCCACCCTCGCCCTGGTGCTGCTCGCCGGCTGCGCCGCCGAGCTGCCGCAGGCAGAACCCGAGCCGGCGGCCGCGACCGCGCCGCCCGCGCTCGACGAGACACAGCTCGACCGGGTACTCGCCGCCGTGAGCGAGACCCTCGCCGTGGCGGACGAGGCCGGGGACGCCGAGGCACTGCGCCCGCGCGTCGTCGGCCCCGCGCTGCAGCTCCGCGCCGGGGAGTACCGGCTCGCCGGTGCCACCGGCGGCGAGGATGCGCCGCAGCCGCTGACGACGACGGCGCAGGTCGAGGCCGTCGCCGCCACCGAGGCCTTCCCACGCACCGCGATGGTCGTCACCCAGGTGCCCGAGGGGGCCAACCTCCCGCTCCTGCTCGTCCTGGTCCAGCAGGCGCCGCGGGAGCAGTACCGGCTCTGGGGCTGGGTCGACCTCTTCCCCGGCACGCAGACGCCGCCGCTGACGCACCCCGAGACCGGTTCGGCGCCGCTCGCCCCCGACGCGGCGGGGCTCGTCGCCACCCCCGCCGAGGTGGTCGAGCGCTACGTCGACACGCTCGGGGACGCCGAGAGCGAGTTCTCGGCCCAGTTCGCCGAGGACCCATACAAGTCGTCCACCCGCGAGGAGGTCAGCAAGACCGACACGGCCATCGAGGCGGCCGGGGACGCGACGATCTCCTTCGCCGCCGGTGACGACGCACCCCGCGCCCTCGCGACGGCGGACGGGGGCGCCATCGTCGTCGGCGAGCTGAGCTCCACGCTCACCTACCGCAAGACCGTGGCGGGGGCGACCCTGACGGTCGGCGGTGCGATCGGCGCCCTGCTGGGCGACGACAAGGAGGTGCGCGGGACGGCGTCCGGCGTCTCCGAGGTGCTCGTGGCGTTCTACGTCCCGCCCGCCACCGCGAAGGACACGACCATCATCCCGCTGGGGGCGACGTCGGTGACCACCGAGGTCACCCGCGACGACGCCGACGCCCCGGCCTAGGAGCAACCGCCGGGCCAGCAGCCCGCCAGCACCGCACGACCAGAGAAGAAGGATGACGATGAGCCAGCCGCCCATGCCCCGGATGAACCTCAGCGGCGTCGTGGACCTCGCCGCGCTCGCGGCCCCGCCGCAGGGCCCGGGTGGACCCGGTGGCGAGCCGGCCCCGCCGGGGCCGGCCGTGCCGGGCGCCCTCGTCGAGGACGTGACCACCGCGAACTTCAGCGCAGTGCTGGAACGATCCGCCCAGGTGCCCGTGGTCCTGGTCCTGACCAGCTCGCGCTCCACCGTCAGCGGCGAGGCCCTCGCCACCCTGGAGGGCCTGGCGCGGGAGTATGCGGGCCGTTTCCAGCTCGCCCGGGTCGACGCCGACGCCGACCCCCAGATCGCCGCGGCGCTGCAGGTCCAGGCCGTCCCGACCGTGGTGGCACTCGTCGGGGGCCAGCCCGTGCCGCTGTTCCAGGGCGCCTATCCGGAGCCGCAGGTCCGGCAGGTCCTCGACGAGGTGCTCCGGCTCGCCGCCCAGAACGGGGTGACCGGCGTCATCGAGGACACCGGCGAGCCCGCCGAGTCGGCCGAGTCGGCCGAACCGGCCGAGGCCCCGTTGCCACCGCTGCACGCGGAGGCGCTGGCCGCCATCGAGCGCGGTGACCTCGCCGCGGCGGAGCAGGCGTACACGCAGGCGCTCGCCGAGAACCCCGGCGACGCGGAGGCGCGGGCTGCCCTGCTCCAGGTGCAGCTCATCGCCCGCGTGGACCAGGAGGAGCCGGCCGAGGTGCTCGAGCGTGCCGCCGGGGCCCCGCTCCAGGACGTGGCCACCCACCTCGCGGCGGCCGATGTGGAGGCCGCCACGGGGCGGTTCGCCGCCGCGTTCGACCGGCTCCTCGCCGTCGTGCGTGCGACGTCCGGCGACGACCGGGAGCAGGCCAGGGCCCGGCTCGTCACGCTCCTGGAGATCGCCGGGCCGATCCCCGAGGTGCAGGCGGCCCGGCGCCGGCTCGCCAGCGCGCTGTACTGACCCGTCCGGCGCGCCCCGGCCCGCCCCTGGCCGGGCGGGTGGGGCGGCGCGCTACCCCTCGGCGGCGGGCACGAGGAAGACCGCCCCCATGGGCGGGACGCGCAACCGCACGGACGCCGGCCGGCCGTGCCAGCTCAGCTCCTCCGCCGCGACCCGGCCGAGGTTGCCGACGCCGGACCCGCCGTAGATCGGGGAGTCCGTGTTGAGGACCTCGAGCCAGTCGCCGGCGTGGGGCAGCCCCAACCGGTACCCCTCGTGGGGGGTGCCGGCGAAGTTGACGACGCACACCACGACGTCGGCGCCGTCCGTGCTGCGCCGCAGGTACCCCAGGACGTTGTGGTCGCCGTCGCCGGCCTCGATCCACTCGAAGCCGCGGTGGGAGAAGTCCTCCGACCACATCGCCGGGTGCTCACGGTAGAGCCGGTTGAGGTCGCGGACCGTCGCCGCGACGCCCGCGTGGCCCGGGTCGTCCAGGTGCCACCAGTCCAGGCCCCGGCTCTCGCTCCACTCGGCCTCCTGGGCGAACTCCTGGCCCATGAAGAGGAGCTGCTTGCCGGGGTGGGACCACTGGTAGGCCAGCAGGGCCCGCACGCCCGCGAGCTGCTGCCACCGGTCGCCCGGCATCTTCGCCAGCAGGGAGCCCTTGCCGTGGACGACCTCGTCGTGGCTGAGCGGCAGCACGAACTGCTCCGAGTACGCGTACACCATGGAGAACGTCAGCTCGCCGTGGTGGTATCGCCGGTTGATCGGCTCCTCCGCCAGGTAGCGCAACGTGTCGTTCATCCAGCCCATGTTCCACTTCAGGCCGAAGCCCAGGCCGCCGTGCGACGTGGGCGCGGTGACGCCCGGGTAGGCGGTGGACTCCTCGGCGATCATGACCGTGCCGGGTGCGCGCCGGTACGCCGTCGCGGTGGTCTCCTGCAGGAAGCTGATCGCCTCGAGGTTCTCGCGGCCGCCGTGGGCGTTGGGCCGCCACTCGCCGGCCTTGCGGGAGTAGTCCAGGTAGAGCATCGAGGCGACGGCGTCCACCCGCAGTCCGTCGATGTGGAACTCCTCGAGCCAGTACAGGGCGTTGGCCACGAGGAAGTTGCGCACCTCGCGCCGCCCGAAGTTGAACACGAGCGTGCCCCAGTCCTGGTGCTCCCCGCGGGTGGGGTCCGGGTCCTCGTACAGCGGGGTGCCGTCGAAACGGGCCAGCGCCCACGCGTCGCGCGGGAAGTGGGCGGGCACCCAGTCCAGGATGACGCCGATGTCGGCCTGGTGCAGGCGGTCGACCAGGTAGCGGAAGTCGTCGGGTGTGCCGAAGCGCGCCGTCGGGGCGTAGTAGGAGGTGACCTGGTAGCCCCAGGAGCCCCCGAACGGGTGCTCCGCCACCGGCATGAGCTCCACGTGGGTGAACCCGAGCTCGCGCACGTGCGCCACCAGCTGGTCCGCGAGCTCGCGGTAGCCGAGCCCCGGCCGCCACGAGCCGAGGTGGACCTCGTAGGCGCTCATCGGGCCGGTGTGCGGGTTGGTCTGCGCCCGGCGGGCCAGCCACTCGCCGTCGCCCCACACGTGGTGGGCCGCGGTGACGACGGACGCCGTCGACGGCGGGACCTCGGTGGCCTGGGCCATCGGGTCGGCCTTCTGGTGCCACGAGCCGTCGCGGTAGCCGATCTCGAACTTGTAACGCGCCCCGAGGCCGATCCCGGGCACGAAGAGCTCCCACACGCCCGATGCCCCGAGCGAGCGCATTCCCGCGCCGGCGCCGTTCCAGGAGTTGAAGTCGCCGACCACGCGCACCGCCCGGGCGTTGGGTGCCCACACGGCGAACCCGGTGCCCGTGGTGGTGCCGAGCTCGCCGCGGAACTCGTGCGGATGTGCCCCGAGCACCTGCCAGAGCTGCTCGTGCCGCCCCTCGGCGAGGAGGTGCTGGTCGAGCTCGCCGAGCAGCGGCAGGAACCGGTAGGGGTCGTCGACGACGCTGGTGACGGAGCCGTAGCGCACCCGGACGCGGTAGTCGGGCACGGCGGTACCGGGCAGCACGACGACCCACACGCCGTCCTGCTCGTGCGCGGCCGGATAGGTGGCGTCCGCGGTGACGATGTCGACGGCGTCGGCGAGGTGGCGCACGGTGCGCACGGTGACGCCGTCCTCCCCGACGTGCCCCCCGAGCACCGAGTGCGGGTCGTGGTGATCGCCGTAGGCGACGCGGCGGAGCACGTCCGGTGCCACCGGGACGGGGTGGCGCGCGCCCGTGCCGCGCCGTTCGGTGCCGCGCCCGTCGGTGCCGCGCCCGCCCGTGCCGTGGCTCGGGTCGTCGGTGCTGGTGCTCGGTTGGCGATCCATGGCCCTACTCTCCCATCACCGGCCGTTGCTCGCGGCCCGGGGGCGCCTACGATCGTGGTGTGGAAGTGCTCTCACCGGCCCAGACCGTCCGGATCGTCACGATCGTCATGGGCCTGGCCCGCCAGGGGCGGACGGCGGAACTCCTGGAGTTCCTCGACCACGGCCTGCCGGCCGACGCCACGGACGGGGACGGCAACACCGCGCTGATGCTCGCCGCGTACCACGGCCGTACCGGCACGGTACGCGCGCTCGTGGAGCGCGGGGCCGACGTCGACCGGCGCAACGCCCGCGACCAGTCCCCGATCGCGGGCGCCCTGTTCAAGGGGGAGGAGGACGTCGTCGCCGTCCTGCGCGACGCCGGCGCGGACCTCGACGCCGGCAGGCCCAGCGCCCGGGCCGCGGCCGAGATGTTCGGCCGCTCCCACCTGTTGGACTGATCTCCTCCGAGCCCCTCGGCCACCTGCCGGTCTGCGCTCAGACGTTCGCGCCGACCGTCTCGTCCAGCGTGCCGTTCGCCAGGGCCTCGACGGCCCGACGGACACCCTCGCCGTAGGCGGGGTCGGCCAGCATGCAGTTGTGGACGTGCCGCTCGACGGTCGCCGCGGAGGCACCGTCGATCGCCCGGGCGGTGTTGGCGAACAGCGCCTGTTGCTGCTCCGACGTCATGAGCCGGAACAGGTCACCCGGCTGCTCGTAGTAGTTGTCGTCGTCCGCGCGGTAGTCGAACTGCCCCGCCTCGACGTCGCCCAGGGCGAGCCTCGGGTCGGCGAACTCGGGTGACGCCTCCCAGCGCCCGTAGCTGTTCGGCGTGTACCCGGGGGTTCCGGCGTGGTTGTCGTCCACGCGCATCTGGCCGTCGCGGTGGTAGCTGTTGACGTTCTTCGCGCCGCGCGGCTGGTTGACCGGGATCTGGTGGTGGTTGACACCGACGCGGTAGCGGGCGGCGTCACCGTAGGAGAACAGGCGGCCCTGGAGCATGCGGTCGGGCGAGAACCCGACGCCGGGGACGATGTTGCCCGGGGTGAAGGCGACCTGCTCGACGTCCGCGAAGTAGTTCTCCGGGTTGCGGTTGAGCTCGAACTCGCCGACCTCGATGAGCGGGTAGTCCTTCTTCGGCCAGACCTTGGTCAGGTCGAAGGGGTGGAAGCGGTACGACTTCGCGTCGGCCTCGGGCATGACCTGGATGGAGAACGTCCACTTCGGGAAGTCGCCGCGCTCGATCGCGTCGACCAGGTCGCGCTGGGAGGACTCCCGATCGGCCGCGACGAGCGCAGCCGCCTCGACGTCGGTCAGGTTCTTGATGCCCTGCTGCGTGCGGAAATGGAACTTGACCCAGCTCCGCTCGCCCTGCGCGTTGACGAACGAGTAGGTGTGCGAGCCGAAGCCGTGCATGTGGCGGTAGCCGTCGGGGATGCCGCGGTCCGACATCACGATGGTGACCTGGTGCAGGGCCTCGGGCAGGCTGGTCCAGAAGTCCCAGTTGTTCTCGGCCGAGCGCAGGTTGGTGCGCGGGTCGCGCTTGACGGCCCGGTTCAGGTCGGGGAAGTGGTGCGGGTCGCGGTGGAAGAACACCGGGGTGTTGTTGCCGACGACGTCCCAGTTGCCCTCCTCCGTGTAGAAGCGCAGGGCGAACCCGCGGATGTCGCGCTCGGCGTCGGCCGCGCCACGCTCGCCGGCGACCGTGGAGAAGCGGGCGAACATCTCGGTCTGCTTGCCGACCTCGGAGAAGATCGCGGCCTTGGAGTACCGGGTGATGTCCTGGGTGACGGTGAAGGTGCCGAAGGCGCCGGAGCCCTTGGCGTGCATGCGCCGCTCGGGGATGACCTCGCGGGCGAAGTGGGCGAGCTTCTCCATGAACCAGACGTCCTGGAGGAGCATCGGTCCGCGCGGACCCGCGGTGACGGCGTTGTCGTTGTCGGCGACCGGGGCGCCGGCAGCGGTGGTCAGCGGCCTGGTGGCGTCGTTGTTCATCATGCTCTCCTTGGTGTGGGTTCAGCCGGCGAGCGGCCGGTTCGGCTCGTGGTGCGTCTGCTGGCAGGCGGGGCACAGGCCCCAGTAGGTCACCGCCACGGCGTCGACGGCGAAGCCCTCGGCCGCCGCACCGAGGCTCACGTCCGGGCCGTCCACGTCGGTGATGGAGCCGCAGCGGCGGCAGACCGCGTGCTGGTGGTCGTCCGGGGACTGCCGCTCGTACCGCGCGGCGGAGTTCGGCAGGTCGATGCGCCGGGCGAGGCCGGCCCCGACGAGCGCCTTGAGCACGTCGTACACCGCCTGGGTGGACACGGCGCCGATGCGCTCGCGCACCATCTCCACCACCGCGCCGGTGTCGGCGTGCGGAATCTCGTCCAGCACGGCGAGGACCGCGAGCCGCGGTTGGGTCACCCGCAGCGACACCCCGCGCAGGAGGGTCGCCGCCTCGGACTCGATCATGGCGCCAGTAGACCATTGTTCTGGAATGATTCCAAATAATGGCTCATGGGTCCCCCCGGGTCACCGGGTGCGCGCTGGACGGCCGCGGCTACAGCAGCTCGGCCCGCAGCTGCTCCGCGGACTTGGGGGAGAGCAGGCTCGGGGGGACGTCGAGCACCGTCAGCGCGCCGACCCGGCCCTGGGCGTTCAGGCGGGCGGCGGCCCGGGCGTAGGCGACCAGCACGCTCGCGGTGAACTCGGGGTTGCTCGCCAGGTCGAGCCGGTACTCCACCACCTGGGCGTGACCCGGCCCGGTGGTGCCGCTACGGATGACGAAGCCGCCGTGCGGCATGGCGGCGTGCTCGCGGGCCAACTCCTCGGCGCTGATGACGTGCACGGTGGTGTCGTAGTCCGCGAAGTAGTGCGGCATGGTCACGATGGCCCGTTCCACCTCGGCGGCGTCGGCCCCCCGCTCGAGCACGACGTAGCACTCGCGGGTGTGCTTCTCGCGGGTGGTCAGCTCCGGGCGGCGCCCGCTGCGCACCGCGTCGACGGCGGCCGGGACGGGCAGGGTGTACTGCACGGCCCCGGCCACTCCCGGGACGCGCCGGAGGGCGTCGGAGTGGCCCTGGCTCAGGCCCTCGCCCCAGAAGGTGTAGGTGTCGCCGTCGGGCAGCACGGCCTCGCCGTAGAGGCGGTTGAGGGAGAACAGGCCCGGGTCCCACCCGACCGAGACGATCGCCGTCCGCCCGCCCGCGCGTGCGGCGGCGTCGACCGCGGCGAAGTACTCCGGGATACGCGCGTGGGTGTCGAAGCTGTCCACGGTGGTGAAGTGCGCGGCCAGCTCCGGTCCCTGGGTGGGC
The DNA here is from genome assembly GCF_054605595.1 of Georgenia sp. Lineage (NCBI taxonomy): Bacteria > Bacillati > Actinomycetota > Actinomycetes > Allobogoriellales > Allobogoriellaceae > Georgenia > Georgenia sp. Next base: position 8,296 of record NZ_JBTSDU010000060.1, read on the forward strand.
AGGTCGTCCTTGGACCCGCCGCACAGGATCAGCACGTCGACGGCGTCGCGGCGGGCTCGGAGCTCGTCCCACGCCAGGACCGGGACCTCGGGGGCGGGTGGGGCGATCGTCGACGGCGCCCGGCGGGTGAAGATGCCCACCAGCGACAGGTCGGGGTTCTGCCCGACGGCGGTGGCCACGCCCCGCCCGAGGTTTCCGTACCCGGCGATCCCGATCCGTACCGTCATGGCTGCTGCCTCCCTCATGTCCCTGCGCCCGTGAGCAGGCGGGCGACGCCGCCGAGCGGCACGGGCAGCCAGTCCGGCCGGTTGCTTGCCTCGTACACCGCCTCGTACAGCGCCTTGTCCAGCTCGAGAGCCCGCAGGAGGGTCGGGTCCTCGTCGTGACCCGTCACCGCGGCGTAGCCCGCCAGGAACGCCTGCCGGGCGCGTCGCGCCCAGGTGGCGGCGGCGGTCGACGCGGTGGCGCCCGTCGTCGCCGCGCTCGCGCCGGCGTAGTCGAAGGACCGCAGCATCCCGGCGACATCCCGCTGCGGCAGGTCCGGGAGGGTGCGCTCCGCGAGCGGGCGCAGCGGCTCACCCTCGAAGTCCAGCAGCATCCAGCCACGCCCCGGCACGTCCATGACCTGCCCGAGGTGGAGGTCGCCGTGGATGCGCTGCAATGCGGGCCACGGGGCCGCCGCGCCGGCCGCCAGCACGCGCCGCACGCGGGCGGCGTCGCCGGCGAGCGCGGGGACGACGGTGCATGCGGTGTCGTAGCGGCCCAGCCAGGTGGCCAGCAGCGCCTCCCGCCGAGCCGTGGTGGGCTCCTCGGTGGGCAGGGCCTTGGCGAGGAGCGCGTGCGTCTGTGCCACGGCCGCGCCGAGCGCGTGGGCCGGTCCGGCGAAGTCGGCGCCGTGGGCGACGGCGTCCAGCGCGACCCGCCATGCGTCCTCGGCGCCGGTGAGGAACTCCTGGACGAGCAGGAGGTGGCCCTCGGCCGTACCGCCGGCCGCCGGCCAGCGGCCGAGCAGGTCGCCGACGGGGCGCGGCACCCGCGTGCTCCCGGCGCCCGCGAGCGCCTGCTGAACCTCGACGTCGGGGTTGCGGCCCGGGTGCAGCACGCGGAAGACCTTGAGGATGACGGGCAGCGGCTCGGTGGCGTAGATGATCGAGGTGTTGGACTGCTCGCCCCGCAACACGCGCGACCCGCTGCCGGTCAGTTCGGGGACCCCGGCGGCGCGGTGCCCGCGGGCTGCGACGGTACCGGTGCCGGCACCGGCGTCCCCGCCTCCCGACGTCTGGTCGGCCAGGACGGTGCGCAGCAGGGCCGCGGCGCCGGCCGGGTCGTGGCAGGCGTCGTAGACCCAGCGCGGCCCGGCGTCCGTCGTCGTCGTCCCCACGAGCGCGCCGGCGAGCTCCTCGACCGGCGCCGGTCGCAGGGTGAGCGGCACCTGGTAGAGCACCGGGGCCGCGGCCGTGTCGCGCAGCAGGTAGGAGACGACCTCGACCGCTCCGCCGGCCAGCGGCAGCGCCCCCACCACGGTGAGCGAAGGCGTGCGGCCCTTGCCCGTGTACCACCGTTGTCGGGCGAGCCACCCGGGCAGGGTCCCCTCGGCGGGCAGCATCGTCACGTCTCCGGCGTCGCGGCCGACGGGTCGGCACGGGGTGCCGCGGCGACGGCCGCGGTGAACGGGTCCGTGTGCCGGACAGCGGCGACGGCCCCGGTGGGCGCGGCGGCGTGCGGTACCGCGGCGACGGTGTGCGGCGCCGCCGTACCGGCGGGGACGGGCGCGACGGCGGGCGGTGGATGGACGGGTGCGGTGACGTCGTACGCCTCCTCGACCGGCCGCACCGATGCCGGCAGGCCACCGAGGGGGGCGACCTCCTGGTCCGGGCGGGAGACGAGCAGCCAGAAGAAGTCGCGCGAGCCCAGCGTGAGGGTGACCGTGCCGTCGGGCGTGACCGTCGGGAACCTGGCGCCGCCGAACACGTCGGTCAGCGGGGCGCCCGCGTGCTGGGGGAGCCGCACCGTCGTCGAGCGGGCCGTGTTGGCGAGGTTCATCACGCACAGCACCGTCTCCTCGGCGTTGCTGCGGGTGAAGGCGAGGACGGCTTCGTTGTCCACGACGAGCGGGGTGTAGTCGCCGTCGCCGAAGACCGGGTGCTGGCTGCGCACCTCGAGGATGCCGCGCACCCAGTGCAGCAAGGACGTCGGCTGCGCGATCTGGGCCTCGACGTTGATCGCCGCGTAGTGGCTCACCAGGGACTGCACCACGGGCAGGTACAGCTTGCCGGGGTCGGCCGTGGAGAAGCCGGCGTTGCGGTCCGGCGTCCAATGCATCGGGGTGCGCACCGCGTCCCGGTCCGGCAGCCAGATGTTGTCCCCCATGCCGATCTCGTCGCCGTAGTACAGCGTCGGTGAGCCCGGCAGCGCGAGCAGCATCGCGTGGGCGAGCTCGATCTCGGCGCGGGAGTTGCCGAGCAGCGGCGCCAGACGTCGCCGGATCCCGACGTTGGCGCGCATTCGCGGGTCCTCCGCGTACCAGCCGTACATGGCCGCGCGCTCCTCGGTCGAGACCATCTCGAGCGTCAGCTCGTCGTGGTTGCGCAGGAACGTGCCCCACTGGGCGCCGGGGGGGATGTCCGGGGTGTCGGCGAGGATGTCCCGGATGGCGCGGGCGCGCTGCTCCCGGAGCGCGTAGTACAGGCGCGGCATCACCGGAAAGTGGAAGCACATGTGGCACTCGGGCTCGTCCTCGGTGCCGAAGTAGACGACGACGTCGGCCGGCCACTGGTTGGCCTCGGCCAGCATGATCGTGCCGGGGTACTCCGCGTCGACCAGCTTGCGCACGGCCCGTAGGAAGCGGTGCGTGCGGGGCAGGTTCTCGCAGTTGGTGCCCTCCTCCTCGAAGAGGTACGGCACGGCGTCCAGCCGGAACCCGTCCACGCCGAGATCGCACCAGAAGCGGACGACGTCGAACATCGCCTCCCGCACGGCCGGGTTCTCGAAGTTGAGGTCGGGCTGGTGCGAGAAGAACCGGTGCCAGAAGTACTGGCGGCGCACCGGGTCGAACGTCCAGTTCGACGTCTCGGTGTCGACGAAGATGACGCGCGCGTCCTGGTACTTCGTGTTGTCGTCGCTCCAGACGTAGAAGTCCCCGTACGGCCCGTCGGGGTTGGAGCGGCTGGACTGGAACCACGGGTGCTGGTCGGAGGTGTGGTTCATGACGAGGTCGACGATCACCCGGATGCCGCGGGCGTGCGCCTCGGTCATGAGCTCGGTGAAGTCCTCGAGCGTGCCGTACTCGGAGGAGACCGCCGTGAAGTCCGAGACGTCGTAACCGCCGTCGCGCAGCGGCGAGGGGTAGAACGGCGGCAGCCACAGACAGTCGATGCCGAGCCACTGGATGTAGTCGAGGCGGTCGATGAGGCCGCGCAGGTCCCCGGTGCCCGCACTGCGCGAGTCCGCGAACGCGCGCAGCACCACCTCGTAGAACACCGCCGTGCGGTACCAGAGCGGGTCCGCCGAGAGCCCGGGACGGTCCGTGCGGTCGAGCGGGGCGACGGGCTGGACCTGCTGCGGCAGCGCGTTCCACGGCACGGGACGGTCCGGGCTCACAGCGCCCTCACGCTCAGCACGTGGGCGAGGCGCCCGTGCGGGTCGAGGCGGACGTAGGGCCGCCGTCCCCAGTGGTAGGTCTCGCCGTCGAGCTCGTCCGTGACCGCCATGACGGGGCCGTCCGGGGCGGCGCCTCGAACGCCGAGGGCATCGAGGTCCAGCTCGAGCACCGCCTCGTGCGTGGCGAACGGGTCGAGGTTGATCACCACCAGCACGGTGTCCTCCTCACCGGTGGGGGAGTGCGCGGCCGGCACCCGCTTGGAGAAGCACAGGATCGCGTCGTCGCTGCTCGGGTGGACGGCGAGGTGCCGCAGCTGGCGCAGCGCCGGGTGGGTGCGGCGCACGGCGTTGAGCCGGGTGAGCAGGTCGGCGATGCCGAGGCTCTGCGCCCGGGCGAGGTCGCGGTCCTTGTACTCGTACTTCTCGTTGTCGATCTGCTCCTCGGCGCCGGGCCGTGCCACGTTCTCCACGAGTTCGTAGCCGGAGTAGATGCCCCACGTGGGCGAACCGGTCGCGGCGAGCACCGCGCGGATCGCGAACGCGGCCCGCCCCCCGGTCTGCATGTCCGGGGTGAGGATGTCGTGCGTGGTGGGCCAGAACGCGGGCCGCAGCCGGTCGTCCGTCTCGTGCGCGAGCTCGCGCAGGTAGGCGCCGATCTCGGCGCTCGTGGTGCGCCACGTGAAGTAGGTGTAGGACTGGTGGAAGCCGATGGCGCCCAGGGTTCGCATCATCGCCGGGCGCGTGAAGGCCTCGGCGAGGAAGACGACGTCCGGGTGGCGCTCGCGGTACTCGGCGAGCAGCCGGTGCCAGAAGGGCAGCGGCTTCGTGTGCGGGTTGTCGACCCGGAACAGCGTGACGCCGTGGTCGACCCAGACGTCGAGGACGTCGCGCACCGCGCCGTAGATGCCGTCCGGGTCGTTGTCGAAGTTCAGCGGGTAGATGTCCTGGTACTTCTTGGGCGGGTTCTCGGCGTAGGCGATCGTCCCGTCCGCCCGCGTGGTGAACCACTCCGGGTGCTCGGTCACCCACGGGTGGTCCGGGGACGTCTGCAAGGCGACGTCGAGCGCCACCTCCAGCCCGAGCTCGCGGGCGTGGGCGACGAAGGCGTCGAAGTCGTCGAAGGTGCCCAGGTCGGGGTGGATGGTGTCGTGCCCGCCGTCCGGGGAGCCGATGGCGTACGGCGAGCCGGGGTCCTCCGGGCGGGCGCCGAGCGTGTTGTTGCGGCCCTTGCGGTTCGTCACCCCGATCGGGTGGATCGGGGTGAGGTAGACGACGTCGAAGCCCATGCCGGCGATGCGGTCCAGCCCCCGTGCGGCGGTGCGCAGGGTGCCGGCGACCCAACGGCCCGCCGACTGGTCGAAGTGGGCGCCCTGCGAGCGGGGGAAGATCTCGTACCACGAACCGACGAGGGCGCGTTCGCGATCCACGGCGAGGGGGTAGGTGGCCGACGGCGAGACCATGTCCCGCAGCGGGTGCTCGGCCAGCACGGCGACCACCTCGGGGCTGGTGCCGGCCGCGAGCCGGGCGAGCGCGGGCCGGCGCGGGTCCCGCAGGGCGTGGACGGCGTCGGTCAGGACCGTCGCCGCCGTCGGTGGCAGCTCGCGCGTGGCGGCCCGACCGAGCACGAGCGCACCCTCGGCGAGCATGAGCTCGACGTCGACGCCCGCCTCGATCTTCACCGTGGCGTCGTGGCGCCAGGTGGCGAACGGGTCGGACCAGCCCTCGACGCGGAAGCCCCACGCCCCCGGCGCGTCGGGCAGCAGCCAGGCCTCGTAGCGGTCCAGCCCGGGGGTGACGTCGATCATCGGCGCCGACGAGTGGTCGGTGCCGTCGGGTGCGACGAGCACGGCGGTGGCGGCGACGGCGTCGTGGCCCTCGCGGAAGACGGTGGCCCGGACCGGGAAGGCCTCGCCGACGGTGCCCTTGGCGGGCCAACGTCCGTCCTCGAGGACGGGTGAGACCTCGAGAACCGGGATGCGGCCGACCGGGGCGAAGGGGGGAGGCTGGGGGATCACCCTCAGAACCTATCGAGGTCCGGGCACTCCGGCGGAACTCGCCATGCCAGTGACCCTGCAAGAATTCTTGCAAGAGGTTGTAACCGTTTCATCGTTTGGCCCTAGACTCGGACGCGTGAGAGCCATTCGACGACTGACAGTCCGCACCGTCCTGCCCGAGGCGCTGGCGCCCCTGGACACGCTCGCGCAGAACCTCCGGTGGTCCTGGCACACCCCTACCCGGGATCTGTTCGCCTCCCTCGACCCCGAGCTGTGGGACCAGGTCCACCGCGACCCGGTCGCCCTGCTCGGCTCGGTCGCACCCGACCGCGTCGCCGCGGCGGCCCGGGACGAGGCGTTCGTCGCCCGGGTCCGTGAGCTCGACGAGGGCCTGCGCACGTACCTCGCGGAGCCCCGCTGGTACCAGCGGGAGTACGACGCCCCCGACAAGCCGAGCGCGATCGCGTACTTCTCCGCCGAGTACGGCATCACGGCCGTCCTGCCGCAGTACTCCGGCGGGCTCGGCATCCTCGCCGGCGACCACCTCAAGTCCGCCTCCGACCTCGGCGTCCCGATCGTGGGCGTGGGCCTGCTCTACGGCGCCGGCTACTTCAAGCAGTCCCTCACCCGGGACGGCTGGCAGCACGAGACCTACCCGCTGATCGACCCCGACAACCTGCCGCTGAACCTCCTGCGTGCGGAGGACGGCACCCCCGCCCGCGTGCACCTGCCCCTCTCCGGGGGGCGGACGCTGCACGCCCAGGTGTGGCTCGCCCAAGTGGGACGCGTACCGCTGCTGCTGCTCGACTCCAACATCACCGAGAACGACGACAGCGTCCGCCGGGTCACCGACCGCCTGTACGGCGGATCCCCCGACCACCGGCTGAAGCAGGAGCTGCTGCTGGGCATGGGCGGCGTCAAGGCCGTGCGCCTGTACTCGAGCCTGACGGGCGCACCGAAGCCCGAGGTGTACCACTGCAACGAGGGCCACGCCGGCTTCCTCGCCGTCGAACGGGCGCGCGAGCTCATCGAGTCCGACGGGCTGGACTTCGAGACGGCGCTCGAGACCGTCAAGGCCGGCACCGTCTTCACCACGCACACCCCCGTCCCGGCCGGCATCAGCCGGTATCAGACCACGCTCATCGCCGAGTACTTCGGCGGCAGCGCGGAGATCCCGGGCATCCCGCTCGACAAGGTCCTCGCGCTCGGCGCCGAGGACCACGACGGCGGCGACCCCGGGGCCTTCAACATGGCCATCCTCGGCCTGCGCGCGGCCAAACGCGCGAACGGGGTGTCCCAGCTCCACGGCAAGGTCTCCCGCAGCATGTTCCACGAGCTGTGGCCCGGTTTCGACCAGACCGAGGTACCCATCGGCTCCGTCACCAACGGTGTGCACGGCCCCACCTGGACCGACCCCGCGTTCGTGGAGATGACCGAGCGGCACCTCGACGGCGCGCAGATCACCTCCGGCGACGGGTGGCGGCTGAGTCCCGAGGAGGGGGGCATCCCCGACGCCGAGCTGTGGGCGATGCGCCGAGAGCTGCGCGGCAACCTCGTGCAGGCGGCCCGGCGCCGCGTGCGCAAGTCCTGGCAGGACCGCGGCGCCACACCCGCCGAACTGGGCTGGACGCACGACGTGCTCGACCCCGACGTGCTGACGATCGGGTTCGCCCGCCGGGTGCCGACCTACAAGCGGCTCACGCTCATGCTCACCGACCCCGAGCGGCTCACCCGCCTGCTCACCGACCCCGAGCGCCCGATCCAGATCGTGGTGGCGGGCAAGTCGCACCCGGACGACGAGCTCGGCGTCGGGCTCATCCAGAAGCTGGTGCAGTTCGCCGACGGCGTCGGTGTGCGCGAACGGATCGTGTTCCTGCCCAACTACGACATCGCGATGGCGCAGGCGCTCATGCCCGGCTGCGACGTCTGGTTGAACAACCCGCTGCGCCCGCTCGAGGCGTCGGGCACCTCCGGCATGAAGTGCGCCCTCAACGGCGCACTCAACCTCTCCATCCTCGACGGCTGGTGGGACGAGTGGTACGACGGCCGCAACGGCTGGGCGATCCCCACCGCCGACGGCGTCGAGGACCAGGCCGAGCGTGACCGGCTCGAGGCCACGGCGCTGTACGAGCTGCTCGAGAACACCGTGGTGCCGCGCTTCTACGACCGCGACGGCGACGGCCTGCCCGGGCACTGGCTGGAGATGGTCCGCCACACCCTCGCCACGCTCGGCCCGAAGGTCCAGGCCACGCGAATGGTGCGCGACTACGTCGAGAAGCTCTACACGCCGGTCGCGGCGAGCGGGCGCGCCCTCGACGGCGTGGACGGTCATGCCGGCGCGCGCGAGCTCGCCGCGTGGAAGTCCCGGGTGCGGGCCGCGTGGCCGAGCGTGCGCATCGACCACGTCGAGTCCTCGGGCATCGGGGACGTCGTCCAGCTCGGCGACCCGCTGCGGGTCACGGCCTACGTCACCCTGGGGGACCTGAGCCCCGAGGACGTCCAGGTCCAGGTGGTCTCCGGCCGCGTGGACGAGGACGACGAGCTCACCGAGCTGCGGGTCACGGCTCTGCCGCACGTCGAGACCTTCGAGGCCGGGCGGCACGCGTTCAGGATCGAGAAGCCGCTCGAGGAGACCGGGCCGCGCGGGTACACGGTGCGGATCGTGCCCGTCCACGGCGGGTTGACGGGCTACACGGAGCTGGGACTCGCCGTCACTGCGAGCGACCACCGCTGACGCCGCGCCACCGAACGGCCAGGGGCGGCCGACCCGAACGGGGTCGGCCGCCCCCGGCCGTTCGTGCCGGCCGGATCCGCCGGCCGGGTCAGGGTCGGTCAGTATACCATCTGCATGGCCTCGCGGACCTCGGCCAGCGTGGCGTCCGCGATCGCGGCCGCGCGCTCGTTGCCCCGGCGCAGCACCTCGAGCAGGTGGCCAGGGTCCGCGACCAGCTCGGCGCGCCGGGCG
>NZ_JBTSDU010000061.1:0-16758 GCF_054605595.1 Georgenia sp.
CGCCGTGGACGAGGGCTTCGACGTGGTCGAGATGGCCGCGCTCGGGGTGTCCGCCCGCGGGATCTCCACCGGCGACGTCCGCTTCCTCACCGCCCCGGTCGCCGGCCTGGGTCGCAGCCCGGACGGACGCCAGTCCGTCGTCTTCCTCGACGACGCCCGCATGCGCGCACTCTCGGCCGCCTTCGTCACGGACGACGTCGAGGCCTACCTCGCGGCGCACCCGGACGACGTCGAGGTGCTGGGCTGGTCCGTGCGGTGACGCGCGCCCGGCTCGCCAGGCCACGGTTCGCCCGGTCACCACGTGTCTGGCATCCGGACGCGCGGCCGGCCGCCACCGCCCGGTGTGGAACCATGTGCTCGACAGGAGCACCGAAGCCCCGGGTGCCCGAGAACGGAAAGTCCCCATGAGCCACCCGAAGGTCATGCGCGTCGCTTCCCTGGTCGCCGCCACCGCCCTGCTCGCCGCGTGCAGCGCCGGCGCCCCCGACCCCACCGACACGGCCACGAGCGAGCCGACCGGCACGGCCGCCGCCCCCGTCGTCGTCGCCCTCACCGCGGAGCCCGTCAACCTCGACTTCACCACCACCGCCGGCGCGGCCATCCCGCAGGCGCTGATGTCCAACGTCTACCAGGGCCTGGTGGAGATCGACCAGCACGGCGAGATCCAGCCGCTCCTCGCCGAGTCCTGGACCGTGTCCGAGGACGGCACCACGTACACCTTCACCCTGCGCCCCGGCGTCACGTTCTCCAACGGCGAGGCGTTCACGGCCGACGACGTCGCGTTCAGCATCGAGCGGGTGCAGTCCGACGCGTGGGTCTCCTCCCTGAAGTCGCAGATGGACGTCGTCGAGTCCGTCACGCCCGTCAGCGACACCGAGGTCGAGATCACCCTCTCCCGACCCTCGCACGCGTGGCTCTTCGCCATGGGCACCCTCGTCGGCGCCATGTTCGACCCCTCCGGCGTGGCCGACCTCGCCAACGAGGCGATCGGCACCGGGCCGTTCACCGTCGCCGAGTGGCGCCGCGGCGAGTCGATCACGCTCGCCGCCCGCGCGGACTACTGGGGCCAGGCCCCGGGCAGCGACACCGTCGTGCTGCGCTACTTCACCGACGCCGTCGCCACCACCAACGCCCTGCGCGCGGGCGACGTCGACGTCGTCTACAACATGCAGGCCCCCGAGCTCGTGGACACCTTCGCCACCGAGGACGCCTTCCAGGTCATCCAGGGCACCTCCAACGGTGAGGTCATGCTGTCGATGAACAACAAGGCGGCCCCGTTCGACGACGTCCGGGTGCGCCGGGCCGTGCTGCACGCCATCGACCGGCAGGCCGTGGTCGACACCGCCTGGAACGGTTTCGGCACCCTGGTCGGCGCGGCGGTCCCGCCGACCGACCCGTACTACGAGGACCTCAACGGCGTGTACCCCTACGACCCCGGCCGGGCGCGCGAGCTCCTCGCCGAGGCCGGTCACGCGGACGGCCTCGACATCACGTTCTCCGTCCCCACCCTGGCCTACGCGACGGCGGTCTCGGAGATCGTGGTCTCCCAGCTCGCCGACGTCGGGATCCGCGCGTCGATCGAGTCCACCGAGTTCCCGGCCGTGTGGCTGGACCAGGTCTTCACCAAGCACGACTACCAGATGTCGGTGGTCGCCCACGTCGAGGCCAAGGACTTCCTGAACATCTTCGACAACCCCGACTACTACATCGGCTACGACAACACCGAGATCGCGCCCATCGCCGCCGCCGCGGACGCCGCCCCCACCGAGGCCGAGTACGTCGCCGGGATGCGCGAGGTCGTGCGCATCGTGACCGAGGACGCCCCGGTCGACGTGCTCTTCCTGTTCCCGACCCTCGTCGTGGCCAAGGCGGACGTCACCGGCATCCCCGCCAACTCCGTCACCGAGGCGCTGGACCTGACCGAGATCGGCTGGGCCGGCTGAGCCTCGCGCCGCCGTTAGGGTTGAGTACCTGTCGGCGGTACCCACCCGCGCCGCCCGGCCGGACGAGAGAGGTTTCGTGGCACGGCAGCTCCTGGCGCACCTCGCGCGGTTCGCGCTCACCCTCGCGACGGCGTCCGTAGCGGTCTTCGTGCTCCTGCGGCTCCTGCCCGGCGACCCGGCCCAGATCGCGCTCGGCGTCAACGCCACCCCCGAGCTCCTCGCCCGGACCCGGGCGGCGATGGGCACCGACCGGCCCCTGCTCGTCCAGTACCTCGACTGGGTGTCCGGCCTGCCGGTCGGGGACTTCGGCACCTCCTACGTCATCGCCCAGGACCTCGGCCCGCTCATCCTCGACCGCGTCCAGGTGAGTCTGATCCTCGTCGGCCTCGCGATGGTCGTCGCCGTGCTCGTCGCCGTCCCGCTCGGCACGCTCGCCGCCGTGCGGCACCGCCGCACCAGCGGCGTGCTGCTGGCCGGCCTGTCCCAGGTCGGCGTCGCCGTCCCGAGCTTCCTCGCCGGCATCCTGCTCGTGGTGGTCTTCGCGGTGGACCTCGGCTGGCTGCCCGCGAACGGCTGGACCGCCCCGGTGGTCGACCCGGTCGACTTCCTCCGCCGCGTCACCCTGCCCGTCCTCGCGCTCGCGTCCGTCCAGGCCGCCGTCCTGACCCGATACGTCCGCTCGGCCGTGCTGGAGGTCATGCGCGAGGACTACCTGCGCACCGCCCGCGCCAAGGGCCTCTCCCGCACCCGCGCGCTCCTGCGCCACGGGCTGCGCAACGCCGCCATCCCGGTCCTGACCGTCACCGGCGTCCAGCTCGCGGCGCTGGTCATCGGCGCCGTGGTCATCGAGCGCGTCTTCGTCATCCCGGGCCTCGGCTCGCTGCTGCTCGACGCGGTCGGCAACCGGGACCTCGTCGCCGTGCAGGGCGTGGTGATGGTGCTGGTGGTGATCGTGCTCGTGGTGAACTTCCTGACCGACGTGCTCTACACCGTCCTCGACCCCCGCCTGCGCAGGCGCGCATGAGCGCCCCCGGCCTCCCCAGCCCCGCCCCGGCACCGGCCCGCGCCCGGCGGCGCAGCACGCCCACGCTCGTCGTCGGCACCGTGGTGGTGGGCGTGGTGGTGCTCGCCGCGCTGGTCTCCTTCGTCTGGACGCCCTACGACCCGATCCGCGTCAGCCCCGCCGACCGCCTCCAGGGCACCAGCGCCGCGCACCTGATGGGCACCGACCGGTACGGCCGCGACGTGTTCTCCCAGATCCTCACCGGCGCCCAGGTCACGCTCCTGGTGGGCGTGGTCGCCGTCGGGATCGCCCTGCTCGTCGGCACCCCGCTGGGCATCCTGGCGGGCATGCGCCGCGGCTGGGTGGAGGACGTGGTCATGCGCGCCTCGGACGTCATGCTCGCCTTCCCGGCGCTGCTGCTCGCCATCGTCTTCGGCGCCGCGCTCGGTTCGAGCACGACGACGGCGATGGTCGCCATCGGCATCGCCTCCATCCCGGCGTTCGCCCGGGTGGCCCGCTCGGGCACGCGGCAGGTGATGAGCGCGGAGTTCGTCCTGGCGGCCCGCGCCGCGAGCCAGCCGCCGTGGCGCATCGCCCGGCGGCACGTGGTGCCCAACATCGCGGCGATGGTCATCGTGCAGAGCTCGACGGCGTTCGCGCTCGCCGTCCTCGCCGAGGCGGGCCTGTCCTTCCTGGGGCTCGGCACCCCGCCGCCGGTGCCGTCCTGGGGGCGGATGCTGCAGGAGTCCCAGCAGTTCCTGGGCACGCACCCCATGCTCGCCGTGTGGCCGGGCGGGGCGATCGCGCTCGCGGTGCTCGGGTTCAACCTCCTCGGCGACGGCCTGCGCGACCGCCTCGACCCGAAGCTGCGGGGGTGGTGAGGATGAGCGGCCCGACGGCGCCGGACACCCCCGAGCCCCTCCTCACCGTCCGCGGCCTCGGCGCCGCCACCCGCCGCCGCAGCCTGGTCGACGGCGTCGACCTGACCATGGCGCGCGGGGAGCGGGTGGGCCTGATCGGTGAGTCCGGCTCCGGCAAGTCGATGACGGCGCTGACGCTCATGGGCCTGCTGCCGGAGAACGTCACGCCGCGCGGCTCGGTCCACCTCGCCGGGGTGGCGCCGGATCTCGTCACCGCCACCGACGAACAGCTCCGGGCCGTGCGCGGGCGGCACATGACCATGGTGTTCCAGGAGCCGCTGACCTCGCTCAACCCGCTCATGCGGGTGGGGGCGCAGGTGGCGGAGGTCATGGAGATCCACCGCACCGTCCCCGGCCGGGCGCAGGCCCGCGCCCGGGCCGTCGAGCTGCTCGCCGAGGTCCGCCTGCCCGACCCGGGCGAGGCCGCCCGCGCCTACCCCCACCAGCTCTCGGGCGGCCAGCGGCAGCGCGTCATGCTGGCCATGGCGCTCGCGAACGCCCCGACGCTGCTCCTGGCGGACGAGCCCACCACCGCGCTGGACGTCACCGTCCAGCGGCAGGTCCTGGACCTCATGCTCGACCAGGTCGCCGACCTCGGCACCGGCCTGCTGTTCATCACGCACGACCTGGCCGTGGTGGCGAACGTGTGCGACCGGGTGCTCGTGATGAACAACGGCCGCATCGTGGAGGAGGGGACCACCGAGGAGGTCTTCACCCTTCCGCGGCACCCGTACACCCGGGGCCTGCTCGCCGCGTCCGACCTCGACGTCACCGACCACCGCGGCCGGCTCTTCACCGTTGCCTCCGCCGCCGCGTACGTGCCCCCATCGGTGCCCGGCGCCGACGACGGGCGGCCGCCCGCGGGCCACGCTGATGCCGGGCAGCCGCCGGCCGCCCACGGGGTTGCCGGGTCATCGCCCGCGATCCACGGTGCTCCCCGGCTTGTCCCCGCCGGGCGCCACAGCGTCGGGCCAGGTATCGTCGACGGCGCGTCCGCCCCTGCCGACGGGCCCCTCATCCGGGTGCGCGACCTGGTCCGCACCTACCGTCGCGGGCACGTGCTCCGGCGCGGCCCGGAGCAGCGCGCGCTGCGCGGCGTCTCGTTCGACGTCGCGGCCGGGCAGCGGTTCGGTGTCGTGGGGGAGTCGGGCTCGGGCAAGACGACGCTGCTGCGCATCCTCGCCGGGCTCGACCAGCCGACCTCGGGCAGCGTGCGGGTGGCGGGCAACGAGGTGGCGGGCGCGCGTGAGCGCGACCTCACGGACCTGCGCCGCACGCTGCAGATCGTCTTCCAGGACCCGATGAGCTCGCTCGACCCGCGCATGAGCGTGGCGCAGATCGTCACCGAGCCGCTGGAGAACCAGCGCCTCTCGCGGGCCGACCGTCGCGCCCGGGTGCGGACGATCCTCGACGACGTCGGCCTGCCCGCCGACGCCGTGGACCGCTACCCGCACGAGTTCTCCGGTGGCGAGCGGCAACGGATCTCGATCGCCCGGGCGCTCATCAGCCGGCCGCGGGTGCTGCTGGCCGACGAGCCCGTCTCGGCGCTGGACGTCTCGGTGCGCGCGCAGGTGCTCAACCTCCTGGCCGACCTGGTGGACGAGTACCGGCTCACGCTGGTCTTCGTCTCCCACGACCTCGGCGTGGTGCGGCACATCTGCGACAGCGTGGTCGTGATGCGCGAGGGCCGCATCGTCGAATCCGGCGCCGTCGAGGACGTCTACGACCGGCCGCAGCACGAGTACACCCGCACGCTCGTCGGGTCGTCGATGTCGCTGCGGGCGGAGCTGGCGGCCCGCGCCGCAGCGCGGGGGTAGGAGGCGGTGATCACCTCGGGAGGTCGGTCAGCTGACGGCGTCGCCGAGTCCGGGGGCGGCCCCGGGGTTGGCCGCGAGATAGGCGGAGATCCGGTCCTGTGCGAACGCGAGGGCGACCTCGTCGAACGCCGGCTCGTCGAGCAGCACGATCGACTGGCGCCCGTCCGGGCTCCGCCCGGTGCCCGAGTAGGGCGCCGTGATGAAGGTGACGCTGCCGGGGCGCAGCTCCCGCGCGCTCACCGCCAGGTCGCGCATCTCGCCGATGGTGAAGCCCTCGTCCACCGCGACCGACTCGGTCACCGTCTCCAGGAAGCTCATCAGCCGCCCCGGGTTGGTCAGGACGTCGCGGTCGAACGCGGCGGCCATGATGGCGCGCATCCAGTTCTGCTGGCGCTGCACGCGCCCGAAGTCGCCCCCGGCCACGTTGTACCGCTCCCGGGCGTACTGCAGGGCCTGCTCGCCGTCGAGGAGCTGGGCGCCGGCCTGCAACGTTCCGCTGCTGGTCTGCAGCGGCTGGGTGAGGGTGATCTCGACCCCGCCGAGCTCGTCGGTCAGGGCCGAGAACGACTCGAAGTCGGCGACGGCGAAGTGGTCGATGCGTACGCCGGTGAGCTGCTCGACGGTCTGGATCATCAGGCTCGGCCCGCCGTAGGAGAAGGCCGCGTTGATCTTGCTCATGCCGTACCCGGGCACGTCCACCCAGGAGTCACGCGGGATGGACATCAGGGTCGCGCTCTTCCGGTCGCCCGAGACCTGGGCGAGCATGATCGCGTCGGTGCGTTGGGCGCCGACGCGCCACCGGTTCGGGTCGCCGGCGGAGATCCGGCTGTCCGAACCGAGGACGAGGACGTTGACCGGGGCGCCGTCATCGGATTCGTTGGTGGGTCGGTCGGTGAGCTCGTCGAAGGGGTCGGGGATGCGTTCGATGCCGGCGTCCAACCGGCCCTGCAGGTAGGTCACGGTCGCGAACGCACCGCCCGCGAGCAGGAGCAGCAGACTCAGCACGACGATCAGTGCGACCCGTGCCTTGCTGCGCTTCCGCGGTCGGCTGTGCCGCCTCTTCTCACTCACCCGGATGTCCCGTCCTCAAGGCCTCGGCCCGCGAGGTTGTCGACCGCACGGTCGGCGGGGTGCCGACGAGGCCGCCACCCACCTTAGGCGGATGCGGACGAGGACTCGGCGGCGCCCGTTCCGGGGCAGGGCGCAGCGTCGTACGCGGACTCGCCGTTATCAAAGCGTGATACTCGGGATGCGGGTCGGATCGCACCGTCCTACCGTCGGGACGATGATCACTTCACGGTCGGGCAACGACTCCCGGGGCCCTGAGCGTCTCTACGCGCTCGACGGCCTGCGTTTCGTCGCGGCCCTGGGCGTGATGCTGTACCACTACACGGTGCGCTGGTCGCAGGTGTGGGGCACCGACCCGGGCCACGTCTTCCCCGACCTCGGCCCGGCCGTGATCTACGCCGCCATGGGGCCGGAGCTGTTCTTCGTCGTCTCGGGGTTCGTCATCCTCATGACGGCGTGGGGCCGGGACGTCCCGCACGTCGTCGCCTCCCGCCTCGCCCGCCTCTACCCGTCCTACTGGATCGCCGTCGTCGCGACGTCGGTGCTGCTGCTGTGGCTGTGGCCCCAGGGCAAGGACATCTCCGTGGGGGAGGCGCTGGTCAACCTCACGATGCTGCAGGAGGCGTTCGGCGTCCGGCACGTCGACGGGGTCTACTGGACACTGTGGACCGAGCTGCGGTTCTACGTCCTCATCGTCGCCCTGGTGGCGATCGGGATCACCCGCCGCCGCGTGCTGTGGTTCTGTGCGCTGTGGCCGCTCGCCGCCCAGGTGGCCCTCATGGGCGGGTGGAGGGCGGCGTCGACCATGCTCGGGGACGGCTTCGCCCCGTTCTTCGCGGGCGGCATGCTGCTGTTCCTCATCTTCCGCGAGGGTCACGCCCCGGCGCCATGGGTGCTGCTGGGGCTGAACGTCGCGCTCGCCGTGCGCAACGGCGTACCGACCCTGCGGTCCACCATCACCGGCAACACGATCTTCACCCCGGACGACCGTGTGCTCGCCGCCCTGCTGGTGCTGTGCTTCGTGGCCGTGGGGGCCATCGCGCTGACGCCGCTGCGCCGGCTGGCCTGGTCGTGGTTGGTGCCCGTGGGCGCGTTGACGTACCCGGTGTACCTCATCCACGAGTTCTGGGGCTGGTGGGTCATCGACCTCCTCGCCCCGCACGCCGGCCGGTGGGTGGTGCTCGGCGCCGCGTGCGCCGCCGCGCTGGCGCTGGCCTGGGGGATCCACCAGGCGGAGAAGCGCATCGGTCCGCGGATGCGCCGGGCGATCGAGGCGGCGCTCCGGCCTCGCCCGCCGGACCCCCGGCCCGTCGGCAGCCGCGCCGAGGTCTACGCGCCCTGACCGATGCCGAGCAGCGGCCCCTGGATGGCCGGGCAGGTGTCCATGACGACGTCGAGCCCCGCCGCCCTGGCCCGCTTGGCAGCCGCCTCGTCGATCACCCCGAGCTGGAGCCACACCGCCGTCGCCCCGACGGCGATGGCCTGGTCGACGATGCCGCCCGCCAGCTCCGAGCGCACGAAGACGTCGACCACGTCGACCGGCCCGGGCACCTCGGCGAGCGTGCCGTAGCCGGGGGAGCCGTGGACCTCCTCGGCCCTCGGGTGCACGGGGACGATCTCCATGCCCAGGTCACGCTGGACGTACCTGGACACGTTGAACGCGGCTCGCGCGGCATTCTGCGAGAGCCCGACGACGGCCCAGCGGCCCGGGGTGGAGAGCAGGCGACGGATGACGGCGCTGTCGTTGACGTGCGTGGTGGTGCTCATGGCTCCAGCCAACCATGCGCGCGCGGCGAACAGCACCTACAGGGTGGCGACGTCCTCGGGCGTGAGCCGGCCGGTGCGCATCTTCTCGAAGAACCCGGGCGCACGCGCCTCGTCGAGCAGCACGGCAGAGCCGACGCCGCCGGGCCGGTAGTTCAGGTCCGCGATGGGCGGGGTGCCGATGATGGCGTCGGGACCGGTGGCCTTGCGGAAAGCCAGTGCCATGCGGCCGAGGTCGATGATCCCCGTGTCCGGGTCCACCAGCAGGGAATCGATCCCCGCGTCGATGAGCGAGAGCTGCTGGCCCGGGTTCACGAGTGTGCCGGGGTCGGCCACCTCTTTGACCACCGCGGCGACGACCTGCCGCTGGCGGGCCGAGCGGCCGATGTCCCCCAGCGGGTCGGAGTAGCGCATCCGCGCGAACGCCAGCGCGGTGGGCCCGTCCGCCTGGTGGCAGCCGGCGGTCCACGTCAGGGCGGAGAGCTCGTCCTGGACGTCGGAGTCCAGGCACAGCTCGACGCCGCCGACCGCGTCGACCACGTTCTGCACGCCCCCCATGCCGATCTCGACGTAGTGGTCCACCGTCAGCCCGGTCACTCCTTCGACGGTCTGGACCAGCAGCGGGGCGCCACCGATGGAGTAGGAGGCGTTGAGCTTGTTCATGCCGTTGCCAGGGATCTCGACGTATGTGTCGCGTGGCAGCGAGATCAGTGACGGCGTACCGCTGTCTGGCACGTGCATCACCATGATCGTGTCCGAGCGCTGCCCCTCGGTGCCGTCGGGGATCGCGCCGTCCGACCGCGAGTCCGAGCCGGCGAGCAGGTAGGTGGTGCCGGGCGTGCCCGGTGCGCCGGAGAGAGCCTCGGTGTGCTGGATCTTGCCGTTGGCCCACACCAGCAGACCCACGGGCCACGCGATCAGCACAGCAAGGATCAGCAGGAGGATGACGACGATCGGGCGGCGCCGCTTGCGCCGCCGCGACGCGGGACCGCTTGAGTCCGGGCTGCCGGGCCGGGGGTCGGGGGCCCGGACTGCGCTGCTGGTGCGGGGCGCGATGCAGGTTGCCTGGTCGGGTGAGATGGCGCTCGGCCGTCCCCGAGCCGCGGGGGCGTAGGACGGCGGCAATGCCGAGCCGGCACCGTCGTCGGCCTGCGGTTGGCGGATCGACTTCCGCTGCGGCGCACCACCCTGCGGCTGGCGGCGCGGCCGGGGCGAGGAGGTCTCCTGGCCCGGCCCGACGGTGCGGGGCGGCTCAGCGTTCGGCCGGCGGGAGCCGGAGGCGGGTGCGTAGCTCGGCGGCAGCGCGTCGTGCTCGTCGTTGCTCATCCCGGGTCGGCTCCCCAATTCAGGCTCGATGGCTGGCCACAGTCCGTTGGCTGTCCAGACTAGACAGTACGACGCGTCGTGACGGTCGGGTTTGCGGCACGCCAGGTGCGATGCTCATGACGCACGGTGTCGGCCGAAACATACGGTGCGGCGGCCGAGACACGCGGTGCGGTGCTCGCGCCGAAGCCGCCGCGGACGGGTCACAGGGCCGTGGTCTTGGAGCAGGCCAGCGCGGGGTCGTCGGGGGTCGCCTCGGGCGCCGGGTCGGTCGTGCCGGCGACGTCGGCGGGGGCCTCGGTCGTCGGTTCCGTCGTGGGAGTCTCGGGGGCAGCCGGGGGCTCGGCTGGTGGCTCGCCCGCGGCGGTGAGGGTGGCCTCGATGGGTTGGTCCGCGGCGAGGGCCTCCCAGACGGCCCGGGCCTGCGCGGCCGGCACCACACGCGCCCCGGCGGGCTCGAACGGCATGGTGGCGAAGGCGACCTCCTCGAGCCCGATGCTGCGCAGCGAGTTCGCGAGCCCGGCCATGGTGGGCAGGCCGCCGATGTAGGGGCCGGTGGTGAGCGTGGAGGTCGAGGCGTCGAGGAACCGGTACAGCGCCGGCAGGTCCGTGAGCAGGTTCCTGCCCAGGGCGTCACGGGCGATGGCGGCCACCAGCTCTTGCTGCCGGCCGATGCGGGCGGTGTCGGAGCCGTCGCCGAGGGTCTTGCGCGCCCGGGCGACGCCGAGGGCCTCACGGCCGTCCAGCACCTGGCAGCCGGCCGGGAGTGTGATGCTGGCATCTGGGTCGTCGATCGGGTCCGGGATGTACATGGCTACCCCGTCGAGGGCGTCGACCATGTTGATGAACCCGACGAAGTCGACGACGACGAAGTCGTCCATCAAGATGCCGGTGAGCTTCTCGACCGTGCGGATGGTGCACGCCGCGGCCGCCCCTACATCACCCGTCTGGCCGCCGATCGAGAACGCCGCGTTGAAGATCGTGTCGTTCCGTGGAGCGGTCTCGGCGCCGTCCGGCATGGTGCACGAGGGGATGTCCACGAGGGTGTCGCGGGGGATCGAGACGATCTCCACCCGGGAGCGGTCGGCGGAGACGTGCACGATCATCGTGGTGTCCGAGCGCATGCCCTCGACACTGTCGAGGATGCCCGCGGCCACGAGTGCGTCCTCAGTGTTTGGGTCGCGCACGTCCGAGCCCATGACCAGGAGGTTGATGGGGTGGCCGGCCTTCTCGTCGATGGGGACGGGTTCCCCGGCCGCGGTCGGGCGGTCCCCGAGCAGGTCGGAGATGTCGCGGCGGGTGACGTTGCCCTGGATCTCCGAGTAGGCGAGCGCCGCGCCGCTGCCGACGAACAGGACCAGTGCGAGTGCGGCGAGGCCCGCCCGACGGCGCACCGTGTGCCGCTTGTGGTCGCGTCCGTGCCGCGGGGCGGCAGGGTCCACCGCGCCCGGGCGTCCGTGTCGAGGCACCGCAGGCTGCGGCGCGGCACGGAGCGCGCGGCGTGACAGTGGGGGCTGGGACGGCGGCACAAAGATCGATTCTACGTAACGTGGAGGAACTCGGAGCACGCGGCATCGCTGGATACCGTGGCCCGATCGTAGGTGTGACGTGGCTGAACGGCCTGGGATACCGTTCATCCGTCCGTCACCGTGCTCCCGGGGAGTCTCATGGCCGCGCATATCCTTCCCAGCGCCGATGTCTCGCCGGAGGCGACCATCGGGGCGGGCAGCTCCGTCTGGCACCTCGCCCAGATCCGCGAGGGTGCCCACCTCGGGACGAACTGTGTGATCGGTCGCGGCGCCTACATCGGCCCCGGTGTGCACCTGGGCGACAACTGCAAGGTGCAGAACTACGCCCTCGTCTACGAGCCGGCGAACCTGGCCGACGGCGTGTTCATCGGCCCGGCCGTGGTCCTCACCAACGACACCTACCCCCGCGCGGTCAACCCCGACGGCTCGCTGAAGTCTGCGGACGACTGGGAGCGGGTCGGAGTCACGATCGAGCGCGGTGCGGCGATCGGTGCGCGGGCGGTGTGCGTGGCGCCGCTGACTATCGGTGCGTGGGCCACCGTCGCGGCGGGGTCGGTCGTCACCAAGGACGTTCCGGCCCACGCCCTCGTGGTGGGGGTGCCGGCGAAGCAGCTCGGCTGGGTCGGCGAGGCCGGTGTGCGACTGGTGGCCGAGGGCGAGGGCCGGTGGCGCTGCCCGCAGACCGGCCGGTTGTACGAGGAGTCCGGGAACACGATCAGCCGGGTGCCGTGAGCCGGAGCACGGACACCTCCACCGACCAAGGGTGCCGACCGGACGAGTGCCGGGGCGTCCGCGCCCCAGGGTGCTCAGGCCGTCAGCACCGTGACACCTTGCTCCTCCAGCTGCTCGACCAGCGCGGGGTCGACGGGATCGTCGAGGACCACGTGGGTGAACTCTGCTACCTCGCCGAGGCGGTAGAGCGCCCCCTGACCGATCTTGGTGTGGTCCATCAGCAGCACCCGGCGCTGGGCCGCCCCCATCATGGCGCGCTTGGTCATCACCACCCGCTGATCCTGGTGGTAGAGCACGTTGTCGCGCAGGGATGACGTCGAGGTGAACAGGATGTCGGCGAAGAGGCCCGTGAGGTTGTCCTCGGACATCATGCCCAGGAACGAGGCGTAGCGGGAGACGAACTGCCCGCCCAGGCCGATGAGGTTCACGTGCGGGTGACTACCGATCTGCTGCATCGCCGGTAGGCAGTTGGTGATGATCGTCATCGGATCGAGCTGGACCAGATGGGGGATCAGCGCCAGGGCCGAGGTCGAGTCGTCGATGATGACGACGTCGCCGTCGTTCGCCAGGTGGGCGGCCACGGCCGCGATGCGCTTCTTCTCCTCGGTCGCTGTGGCGCTACGGTAGAGCAGATCGCTCTCGTACTGGGTGGACCGCTGGGCGGAGGCGCCGCCGCGCACCTTGCGGAGGGTGCCGAGCTCCTGCAGCTCGTGAAAATCGCGGTGGATCGTCATCCGGCTGACGTTGAGGGCGGTGACGAGGTCCTCGACGTAGACGAAGCCGTCGCGGCGGACCGCGGTGGCGATGTACTCGAGCCGTTCGGCTTTGGAACGGGCGGCGGTCTTCGGGCTATCGGGGGTGGCTACCTCCATGCCCGGCGCTCCGTCCACGGCTGGCATCGTGCGTCCTCTCACCGATCACCCACGCCGTGACAGTCGTCGTGCCCGGCACTCTACGTCACAACTTGTCACACCTTACACCGCGAACCTGCTGGGCCTTCACGTCCGTGGCGGGATCGGTTCCTGTCACCTCGTTCCGCCGATGACGAGCCATCACGGATCGGGCTTGTGATGTGACGTAGATGTTAGGTATCGTTACAAACGTCACCGATGAACTGTCGCATCGTGTGCGAAGAGTTCGAAGGGGAACCCGGAGTTGCCCATCGGATACGGAGAACATGGGCGTTCCTGGACGGGGTGGTCGGAACCGTGCGGGGGCGTGCCTGTGCACATCCGGTCGGCGACGCCCGCAGGACCACGCAGGCATGACGGGCATGACAGGCCGCACGTTTCTTGAGATCGGGGAGTAGAAGATGGCAGGTGCACTCAGCCCGGAGGGGCGCGAGCTGCTGGCTCAGCTGGTGGTGGCATCGCGGACGCTGGGCAGCGACCCGCAGTTCGTGCTGCACGGCGGGGGCAACACCTCGGTCAAGACCACGTGGCACGACGTCACCGGCCGGGACGTCCCGGTGCTGCTGGTCAAGGGCAGCGGGCACGATCTGGCCGGCGTCGGGCCGGAGGGGTTCGCCCCGCTGCGCCTGGAGCGGCTTCGTGAGCTGCTGCCGCCCACACGCCTGCCCGCCGCGGACCTCGCCGACGAGCTCGCCGCCGCCACACTCGATCCGTCGGCCCCGGCCGCGTCCGTGGAGACGCTGGTCCATGCGCTGCTGCCGCACACCGCCGTCCTGCACTCGCACGCCGATGCCGTCCTCGCGCTGACCAACACCCCGAACGGTCGGGAGCTGATCGGCGAGACCTTCGGCGAGAAGGTGGTCGTCGTCGACTACGCCATGCCCGGTCCGCTGGGTGCCGCGGCATGCCTGGCGGCGTGGCAGGCCGCCGCCGATCGGCACGACCGGGCCTGGGGCCTGGTGATCCTGAACCACGGCCTGTTCACCGTCGGGGAGACGCCGCAGCAGGCCCTCGACCGTCACGTCTCCCTGGTGGAGCTCGCCCGGCAACGCGTCCGCGGCACGGGGAGCGGCACGCCGGACGAGACGGTCGAGCCGCACGCGGTCGAGCCGGCCGACATCGCCCGGCTACGGCGGCGGATCAGCGAGCAGGCCGGCCGACCGCTGGTGGTGCGCCGCGCCTACGACGACCAGGTGGCCAACTTCCTCGCTTCCGACGGTCTGCTCGAGGCGGCGAGCAGGGGTCCGATCACACCGGACCACGTGATCTTCACCGGGCGCACCCCGCTGGTGGGCACCGACGTCGACGCATATGCCGCGGGGTACCGGGCCTACTTCGACGAGCACGCGTACCGTGCGGGCGCGGGGCCGCACGACCCGGCACCACGGGTGGTGCTCGACGCGGAGCTGGGCCTGCTCACTGCCGGACGCAACGCCCGCGAGGCGCAGGCGGCGCAGGACATCTGCCGGCACACCATGGACGTCATCGCCGCTGCCGAGCGGCTCGGTGGTTATCGCCCGGCGGGCGCCGAGCACGTCTTCGATCTCGAGCACTGGCCGGCCCAGGTGGAGAAGCTCGCTCGGACCGACGACGGCAAGCCCCTCGCCGGGCGGGTCGCGGTGGTCACCGGCGCCGCGTCGGGCATCGGCCGGGCCTGTGCCGAGGAGCTGCTCGCGAGCGGGGCGTCCGTGGTCGGATGGGACGTCTCCCCGAGCGTGGCCACCACGTTCGCCACCCCGGAATGGCTCGGGTTGCAGGTGGACGTGACCAGCACCGAGGCGCAGCGTGCCGCCCTCGCCGCCGGCGTCGAGGCGTTCGGCGGCCTGGACATCCTGGTCGTCTCGGCCGGCATCTTCCCCACCGCCCAGCACCTGGCCGAGATGGAGATGAGCATGTGGCGGCGCACGATGGGCATCAATGTCGACGCCGTCGCCGAGCTCTACGGCATGGCCCACCCGCTGCTGGCCCAGGCCCCGGGAGGTGGCCGCGTCGTCGTCGTCGCCTCCAAGAACGTCAAGGCGCCCGGGCCGGGTGCGGCCGCCTACTCCGCCTCCAAGGCCGCGCTGGTCCAGCTCTCCCGAGTCGCCGCCCTCGAGTGGGCCCCGGACGGGATCCGCGTCAACATGGTCCATCCCGACGCCGTCTTCGACACGGCCCTGTGGACCCCCGAACTGCTCGCCAAGCGAGCGGAGCACTACGGGATGAGCGTGGAGCAGTACAAGCGCCGCAACCTCATGCACACCGAGGTGACCAGCGCCGCCGTCGCGCGCATGGTGCGGTCCATGGCGGACGAGACCTTCGCCGCCACCACCGGTGCCCAGGTCCCCGTCGACGGCGGCAACGAGCGCGTCATCTGACCGACCCTTCCGCGACCAAGAACAGGAGATCTCCCATGCACAGTGCCTCCACCGAAGGTGCGGCCTACCGCCACGGCGAGTGGGGACCGGCCTACCTCGTCCAGGGGCCCTCGAGCGATATCGGCGTGCTCATGCTCCGGCCCGGCGATGCGATGGACAACCACTACCACAAGCAGTGTGACGAGTCGTTCGTGGTGCTCGAGGGGGAGTGCACGCTCTGGGTGGGGTGCGCCGAGCGCTACACGATGCGCACCGGTGACGTCTACCGGTGCGAGCCCGGTGAGATGCACTACCTGATCAACGAGTCCGATGCGCCCTTCCGGCTCGTCTTCATCAAGTCGCCGGCCAGTCCCGGCGACACGCACACCGCACCGTGGATGCCGGGCCAGCCCGTCCCCACCGTGCCCGCCTGATCCTGGCCGGACTCGGCCAAAATCCCGCCAACACGACAACAGGAGAGAACAGTGGCAGACCTCGAAGGCAACATCGTTGCCAAGGATTACGGCATCGGCCGGGCCCAGCAGACGCCTGGCTTCCACGTCAAGGGTGCCGCCCAGCTGGACTACGGCATGCGCCACCGGCTGTCGCGCATCTTCCGCGAGGACGGCAAGACCGTCATGCTCGCGTTCGATCACGGGTACTTCCAGGGCCCGACCTCCGGCCTCGAGCGGATCGACCTCAACATCGTCCCGCTCGCCCCGCACGCCGACGCGCTCATGGCCACTCGGGGGATCATCCGCTCGGTCGTCCCGGCGTCGAACACCAACGCCCTCGTGCTGCGCGCCTCGGGCGGCCCGTCCATCCTCAAGGACCTCTCCAACGAGCGCCTCGCGATGGACATCGAGGACGCCGTCCGGATCGACGCCGCCGCGGTGGCCGTTCAGGTCTTCGTGGGCGGGGAGCACGAGACGCAGTCGATCCAGAACCTCACCACGATGATCGACAACGGCCTGCGGCTGGGCATCCCCGTGCTCGGCGTGACCGCCGTGGGCAAGGAGATGGTCCGCGACTCGCGCTACCTGGGCCTGGCCACCCGCATCATCGCCGAGCTCGGCGCCCAGCTCGTCAAGACGTACTACTGCGACGAGGGCTTCGAGGAGGTCACCGCCGGCTGCCCCGTGCCGGTCATCATGGCCGGTGGCAAGAAGCTCCCGGTGACCGATGCGCTGGACAAGGCCTACAAGGCCATCGACCAGGGTGCGTCCGGGGTGGACATGGGCCGCAACATCTTCCAGCGGCAGGCGCCCTCGGCGATGATCCAGGCCGTCAACGCGGTCGTGCACGCCGGTGCCAAGCCGGCGGAGGCGGAGCAGATCTACCGCGAGCTCTCCGGCGGCGCGCAGGACTGAGTCCGTCAACGACGAGGCCCGTCCCCCCGGGGTCAACCGGGC
>NZ_JBTSDU010000062.1:0-16518 GCF_054605595.1 Georgenia sp.
GCGCGATCGTCTCCCACGGCTCGCGCGAGAAGATGGAGGCGGACGTGCAGGCCATGCATGCCTACGGCCTGTGGGCCACCCTCGAGCAGGAGGAGGCGTAGGTGCGGGCGTTCGTCGCAGGTTCCGCCGGGTACGTCTCGCGGCTGGAGTCGGCCGAGCGGGCGGTGATCGCCCGGCTCGTCGCCGACACCGCGGAGCTGCTCGGCACCCGGTTCGCGGCCGCGGAGACCGGGAACCCGGGGTACGGCATCGACCCGGGGGACGTCGACCCCGCCCACACCGCATCGGACCGCATCGGCGACGACGCCGTGCTGGCCGCGCTCGACTTCGCCCCCGCCGAGCCGACCCCCCGGACGGTGCCGGCCGACCCGGCCCTGGCGCGGCTCCTGCCACCGATGAGCCGGGACGACGACGCGCTCGCCGGCGAGCTGCGCGACCTGACCGAGCAGACGCTGCGCGCCGGCAAGATCGCGGGGCTGCGGACGGTGTGGCAGGAGCTCGAGGGGCCCAGCGGCCCGGACGGCGCCGTCGCCGTCCGGCGCGGGCAGGAGAGCCCCTGGCTCGCCGCGATGACGGATGTCCGCCTCGTCCTCGCCTCCCGGCTCGGCATCGAGTCGGACGCCGACGCCGAGGCGGTCTACGAGCGGGCGCAGCAGCCGAACCGGATGCGCCGGCAGGGCCCGGACGACGAGCGGGACGAGGTCGAGAACGCGTTGGCGACCATGTACGCGGCCCTGACATGGTGGCAGGAGTCACTCCTGGAGGCGGTGCGGCGCCGCGGACGCGGCCGATAGGCTGACAAGTTGTGAGCGACGCACCCATCGGGATCTTCGACTCCGGCGTGGGCGGGCTGACGGTGGCCCGTGCCGTGATCGACCAGCTCCCCGGGGAGTCGATCCACTACATCGGTGACACCGCCAACTCCCCCTACGGGCCCAAGCCGATCGCGCTGGTGCGCGCACTGGCGCTGGAGGTCATGGACCGGCTGGTGATGTCGGGCGTGAAGATGCTGGTCATCGCGTGCAACACCGCCTCCGCGGCCGTGCTGCGTGACGCCCGGGAGCGGTACACCATCGACGCCGGCGTACCGGTGGTCGAGGTGATCCAGCCGGCGGTGCGGCGCGCCGTCGCCGCGACCCGCAGCGGCCGGGTGGGCGTCATCGGCACCCGCGCCACGATCGAGTCGGGCGCCTACCGCGACGCGTTCGCCGCGGCACCCCACCTCGCGCTGACGATGGCGGCCGCTCCGAGGTTCGTCGAGTTCGTCGAGCGGGGTGAGACCTCCGGGCCCGCCGTCATGGCCGCGGCCGAGGAGTACCTCACCCCGGTCCGCGAGGCCGGGGTGGACACCCTGGTGCTCGGCTGCACCCACTACCCGCTGCTGACGGGTGCCATCTCCTACGTGATGGGGGAGGAGGTCACCCTCGTCTCCTCCGCGGAGGAGACCGCCAAGGACGTCTACCGCGCCCTCGCCGCGCACGACCTGGCCCGTGACCCCGCCGCCGGCCCGGCCGAGCACCGCTTCCTCGCCACCGGCGACCCGGACTCCTTCGCCCGCCTCGCGCGTCGCTTCCTGGGGCCCGAGGTCACCCAGGTGCACCGCGCCAGCGAGCTGGAGTCCCTTCGATGAGGCTCACCATCGTGGGCTCGTCGGGCTCGATGTCCGGCCCCGGGTGCGCCTCGTCCTGCTACCTCGTCCAGGCCGACGGCGTCGCCGAGGACGGCGCCGCTCGCACGTGGTCGGTGGTCCTGGACCTCGGCTCCGGCGCCATGGGCGCCCTGATGCGCCACCTCGACCCGGCCGACGTCGACCTCCTCGCGATCTCGCACCTGCACGCGGACCACATCGTCGATCTCATCGGCATGCACGTCTACCGTCGTTGGCACCCCACCCGGAAGCTCCCGCCGCTGCGGGTGCTCGCCCCGGCGGGGGCGTTGGCGCGCGTGCGCGACGTCGGCGGGGACGGGCCCGAGGAGGACTACGCCGGCGAGTACACGTTCCTCACGCACGACCCGGCCACCGCCGTCCAGGTCGGGCCGATGCGCCTGGAGGCGTTCGAGGTCCACCACCCGGTGCCGGCCTACGGCATCCGCGTCACCGGGCCGCGCGAGTTCGGCGTCGGCGAGGTCACCCTCGTCTACACCGGTGACACCGACACCTGTGCCAACCTCGTGGCGAACGCCCGCGGCGCCGACCTGCTGCTCAGCGAGGCCGCCTTCCAGGAGGACCGCGACACCGTGCGGGGTGTCCACCTGACCGGACGGCGGGCGGGTGAGGTGGCGGCCGCGGCCGGCGTGGCGCGGCTGGTGCTGACCCACCTGCAGCCGTGGACGGACCCGGAGGTGGTGCGCGGCGAGGCGCACGAGGTCTACGACGGCCCGGTGGACATCGCCGTGCCCGACGCCGACTGGGCGCTCTGAGCGTTTCGTCACACCGCGTTTCACCACCCGACCGCACCGGCCGGGGGGCCCGGCGGGTGAGTAGCCTCGCCCCATGAGCGCAGAACCCACAGGCCCGGCCGCGGAGCACTCGCGGGGAGCGGCGCGTCACGAGATCCCCGACGAGATGCGCCGCGACGTCCGGCTGCTGGGGGGCCTCCTGGGCGAGGTCCTCAAGGAGGACGGCTCCGGGGGCCTCTACGAGGACGTCGAACAGCTGCGCGAGCTGGCCATCGCCGCCCTCGACGAACCGGACGGCGACAACCTCACCCGCGCCGAGACGCTCGTGGAGGCCTTCTCGACCGCCCGGGCGGAGGAGGTGGCCCGCGCGTTCAGCTGCTACTTCCACCTGACGAACCTCGCCGAGGAGCTGCACCGGGTCCGCACCCTGCGCGCCCGCGACGGCGCGGTGCCGCTGGCGGAGCAGGAGCCCTCGGACTCCATCGCCGCGGCGTTCGCCCACCTCGCCACCGAGGTCGGGCCGGAGGAGGCGCGCCGCCGCCTCGACGCCCTGGAGTTCCGCCCCGTCCTGACCGCACATCCCACCGAGGCGCGCCGCAACGCCGTCGCCTCCTCCATCCGGCGGATCACCGAGCTCATGGCCGGCCGGGACGACCCGCGCAACGGGCCCGCGGCGCTGGCGGAGAACCGCCGCGACCTGCTCGAGGAGGTGGACAACCTGTGGCGGACGGCGCAGCTGCGGCCCGCCAACCCCTCCCCGCTGGACGAGGTGCGTACCTCGCTGGCCGTCTTCAGCTCCTCCCTCTTCGACGTGTTCGCCGCCGTCTACCGGCGCACCGACGACTGGCTCGTGGGCGAGGACCGGGGCCGGGTGGCCCCGCAGGCCCCCGCGTTCGTCCGGCTCGGCACGTGGATCGGCGGCGACCGCGACGGCAACCCCAACGTCACCGCCACCATCACCCGTCAGGCCGCCGCCCAGGCCTCCGAGGCCGTCCTGACGGCGCTGGAGGACCTCACCCGGCAGGTGGGGCTCGCGATCACCCTCGACGACCGGTTCACCCCACCGAGTCCGGCGCTCGAGGCGCTGCGCTCGGCGCAGCGTCAGCTCTCCCCGGAGGTCGCGGCCCAGGCCGCCGCGCACTCCCCGGGCGAGAGTCACCGCAGCGCCGTGCTGATGATCGCCGCCCGCATCGGAGCCACCCGGACCCGCGACGCCGATCTCGCCTACGCCGACGCCGCGGAGCTGCGGGCCGAACTCGCCGTCGTCCAGGACTCCCTCGCCGTGGCCGGGGCCGGCCGTGCCGCGTACGGGGCCCTGCAGGGCCTGATCTGGCGGGTCGAGACGTTCGGGTTCCACCTCAGCGAGATGGAGGTGCGCCAGCACTCCAAGGTCCACGCCCAGACGCTGGCGTGGCTCGACGACGCCGCGTCGGTGCCGTCCCCGGCCGTGCCGCCGGAGGAGGTGCTGGAGACCTTCCGGACCATCGCCGCCGTGCAGAAGCGGCACGGGGTGGACGCGTGCCGCCGGTACATCGTCTCCTTCACCCGGTCCGCGCAGAACCTCGCCGACGTCTACGCGCTCGCCGAGCGGGCGCTCGGCTCGGCCGCGGCGGCGCCGGTGCTGGACGTCATCCCCCTCTTCGAGACGTTCGACGACCTGCAGGCCGCACCCGCGATCCTCGACGGGATGCTCACCCTGGAGCCGGTGCGCCGGCGCCTGGAGCAGACCGGCCGGCACGTGGAGATCATGCTGGGCTACTCCGACTCCGCCAAGGACGTGGGCCCCGTCTCCGCCACGCTCGCGCTCTACGAGGCGCAGCAGCGCATCGCCGAGTGGGGCCGGGCGAACGACATCCGCCTCACCCAGTTCCACGGCCGCGGCGGCGCGCTCGGCCGCGGCGGCGGCCCCGCCAACCGGGCCGTCCTGGCCCAGCCCCCGCACTCGGTGGACCTGCGGTTCAAGGTCACCGAGCAGGGCGAGGTCATCAACGCCCGGTACGGCAACCCCGACATCGCCGTGCGGCACATCGAGCAGGTCGCCGCGGCCACGCTGATGGCCTCGGCACCGTCCGTGGAGCGGCGCAACGCCGAGGCGGCCGAGCGCTACGCCCCGCTCGCTGCGCAGCTCGACGAGCTGTCCCGGGTGCGCTTCTTCGAGCTCATCCACGCCGACGGGTTCGCGCCCTGGTTCGCCGAGGTCACCCCCCAGGAGGAGATCGGGCTGCTCGCGATCGGCTCGCGTCCGGCCCGGCGCGGGCTGAGCGTGGAGTCCCTGGAGGACCTGCGCGCCATCCCGTGGAACTTCGCCTGGACCCAGGCCCGGATCAACCTCACCGGGTGGTTCGGCCTCGGCTCCGCGCTCGCCGGGGTGGGTGACCTGGACCTGCTCCGCCGTGCCTACGCCGAGTGGCCCCTGTTCTCGACGCTCATCGACAACGTCGAGATGTCCCTGGCCAAGACGGACCTGCGCATCGCCCAGCGGTACCTCGAGCTGGGGGACCGGCCGGACCTGGCCGGCCTCGTCCTCGACGAGCTGGACGCGACCACCCGGTGGGTGCTGGACATCACGGACCACTCCCGCCTGCTCGAGAGCCACCGGGTGCTGGGCCGGGCCGTCCAGCTCCGCAACCCGTACGTGGACGCCCTCTCGATCCTGCAGCTGCGCGCGCTGCGCGCCCTGCGCGACGGCTCGGCCGAGATGGGCGAGACCGAGCTCGCCGACCAGCAGCGGCTGTTGCTGCTGACGCTGAAGGGTGTGGCCGCGGGCCTGCAGAACACCGGGTGACGGCGACGCGGACCGGTGTGCGACGGCGGTGTCGGAGGCGGCGGGTAGCCTCGGGGGATGACGCAACAGAGCCCCGGAACCGACACCACCCTGCGCGCGGACGGCCGCGGCCCCGACGAGCTGCGCGAGGTGCGCATCACCCGCGGCTGGCTGGACGAGGCCGAGGGCAGCGTCCTGGTGGAGTTCGGCCGCACCCGGGTGCTGTGCGTGGCGTCCTTCACCGACGGCGTGCCGCGTTGGCGGCAGGGTTCCGGCCAGGGCTGGGTCACGGCGGAGTACGCGATGCTGCCGCGCGCCACCTCCACCCGCAGCCAGCGTGAGTCCGTCAAGGGCAAGATCGGTGGGCGCACGCACGAGATCTCCCGGCTCATCGGACGGTCGCTGCGCGCCGTCATCGACGTCGCCGCGCTCGGCGAGAACACCATCGTGCTGGACTGCGACGTGCTGCAGGCCGACGGTGGCACCCGCACCGCCGCCATCACCGGCGCCTACGTGGCCCTCGCGGACGCCGTCGCCTGGGGTACCGCCGCCGGGCACATCAGGCCCCGCGCCGGCGCCCCGGTGCTGACCGACTCCGTCGCCGCCGTCTCGGTCGGCATCATCGACGGGCGGCCGCTGCTCGACCTGCCCTATGTCGAGGACGTCCGCGCCGAGACGGACATGAACGTCGTCGTCACCGGCGCCGGCCACTTCGTCGAGGTCCAGGGCACCGCCGAGGGAGCCCCGTTCGACCGGGCCGAGCTCGACGAGCTGCTCGACCTCGCGGTCGCCGGCACGGCCCGGCTCACCGCGCTGCAGGCCGAGGCCCTCGCCCGGCCGCTGGAGCGCCGCGCGTGAGCGTGCCGCCCGGAGCCGGCGGCTCGACCGTGCCGCCGGCCACCCCGCGCGTTCGTGTGCCGGCCGGCACCCGGCTGCTGCTGGCCACCCACAACGCCCACAAGGTCGGGGAGCTCCGCGCGATCCTCGCGCCGCTGCTGCCCGGGCTCGGCGCCGCCGCCGTGCTGGGCGCCGGGGACGTCGGTGCGCCCGAGCCGGTCGAGGACGGCGTGACGTTCGCGGAGAACGCGCTGCTCAAGGCCCGGGCGCTCGCGGCGGCCACCGGGCTGCCCGCCGTCGCCGACGACTCCGGCCTGTGCGTCGACGTGCTCGGCGGCGCCCCGGGCGTGTTCTCCGCCCGCTGGGCCGGCCGGCACGGGGCGGACCGGGCGAACCTCGAGCTCCTGCTCGCCCAGCTCGCCGACGTGCCCGAGCGGCACCGCGGCGCGCACTTCGCGTGCGCGGCCGCCCTCGTGACGCCGTCGGGCCTGGAGGTCGTCGAAAAGGGCGCCATGCCGGGCACGCTGCTGACCGCGCCGCGCGGTGACGGCGGGTTCGGCTACGACCCGATCCTGCGACCCGCGGGGGAGAACCGCTCCGCGGCCGAGCTGGGCCCGGCGGAGAAGAACGCCATCAGCCACCGGGGTCGGGCGTTCCGAGCGCTCGCCGGGCACATCGTCGCGGCCCTGGGCGGCTGAGCAGGCTAGAGGTAGCGCGCCCGGTGCTCGCGGCGCCGCTCCACGACCTCCGGCACGACGCGCCAGCCGATGATGAGCACGGCGAGCACCACGGCGGTGACCACCGGGAACGCCCCGGAGCCCCCGCCGCCCGTCACCCAGCGCAGCCCGAGTCCGATCGCGACCGTCACGGCCCAGACCAGTACCCCGGAGGGCCAGATGAGCAGCGGGAACGCGCGTACCGCGGGCACCATCCAGGCCGCGGCGAGCGCCACCACGAACGGCCACACGACCTGGAGGTAGTCCCCGAGCGGGGAGCCGTGCGAGAGCACGCCGACGAACGCGAACACGAGCACGCCCGCCAGGTCGAGGCCGAACCACTTGAACGGGTGGAAGGACCCGACAGCGGGTTGTTCCGGGGACGTCTCCATCAACTCAGCCTTCCCACGTGGGCCAGCGCCTGCCGCAGCAGGCTGGCGTGTCCTTCGTTCATGTCGCTCAGCACCTCGGGGGTCATGGCCTCGCGGGGGGTGAGCCAGGTCAGCTCCAGGGTGTCGTGGCTGGACTGGCAGTCTCCCACCACGGGGATGATGTAGGCGAGTGAGACGACGTGCTGACGCTCGTCGTAGAACTCCGACCCCGGAGTGGGGAAGTACTCCCCGATCGCGTACGGCTTGAGCGAGACGGGGATGCGGGGCAGGGCCATGGGCCCGAGGTCCTTCTCCAGGTGACGCTCCAGCGCCTCCCGGATCCGCTCGTGGAACAGGACCCGCCCGGAGACCAGCGCCCGGGAGATCGTCCCGTTCGAGGTCGCCCGCAGCAGCAGGCCCACCGCCTCGAGCTCGCCGTGGTCGTCCACCCGCACGGGCAGGGCGTCGACGTAGAGGATCGGCACCTTGCGGCGCACCAGGTCGAGGTCTTCGGGGGAGAGCCAGGGACCGAGGTCGCCGCTCGCGATGTCGCTCACCCCTTGTTTCTACCGTGCGACGTGCCCGGAGGCGAAGCGGCCCGCCGTGCGGCGCCCTCGTAGTGCTTTGCTACCGGGAGCGGGAATGCCGTCGACGACGGCGTTGTTGTCGCCCCTTGATACCCCCTTGGGTATCAAGGACGCTCTCTCATGGTGAGGAAACAAACCACATGATCGATGTCTCCATCGACCAGTTCGCCGCCGTGAAGGCGGACGGCGCGTTCGTCGTCGACGTCCGCGAGCCGGGCGAGTACGTGCAGGGCCACGTCGCCGGTGCGGAGCTCATCCCGTTGAGCCAGGTCCCCGAGCGGGCCGCCGTCCTGCGGACGAACCAGCCCGTCTACGTCATCTGCGCCACCGGCAACCGCAGCCGGCGCGCCGCCGAGTTCCTGCGCGCGACGGGGCTCGACGCCTACTCCGTCGACGGTGGGACCGCCGGCTGGATCCGGGCCGGCAAGCCAGTCGTCACCGGCCCGAACGTCGAGGCCTGAGCACCTCCCCGCCCTCCTGCGCGCACCCGCACCCGGAAGGACCAGTTTCATGACCCCCACGATCATCTCCATCGAGACACCCTCGCTGGGCGACCGCAGCTACCTGGCCCATGACGGTGAGGTCGCCTTCGTGGTCGACCCGCAGCGCGACATCGACCGCGTCCTCGACGTGGCCGCCGCGGCCGGGGTCCGGATCACCCACGTGTTCGAGACCCACATCCACAACGACTACGTCACCGGCGGGTACGCCCTGGCGCAGGAGACCGGGGCGGCGTACTACGTCAACGCCGAGGACGAGGTCTCCTTCGAGCGGACCGGCATCCGCGACGGCGACGTGGTCGAGGTGAGCCCGCAGCTGCGTGTCCGCACCATGCACACCCCCGGGCACACCTTCACGCACCTCTCCTACGTGCTCGAGGGCGAGGACCCGGCGGTGTTCTCCGGTGGTTCCCTGCTCTTTGGCTCCACCGGTCGGCCGGACCTGCTGGGCGAGGCGCACACCCACGAGCTCGCCCGCCACCAGTACAGCTCGGCGCGCCGGCTCGCCGCCGAGCTGAGCGACGAGACCAAGGTCATGCCGACCCACGGTTTCGGCTCCTTCTGCGCCGCCACCTCCGCCGGGGGCGACACCACCGCCTCGACGATCGGCCGCGAGCGGATGATCAACCCGGTGATGTCCCAGGACGAGGAGGACTTCGTCGCGGACACCCTCGCCGGGCTGGATGCCTACCCCGCGTACTACGTGCACATGGGCCCCGCCAACTCCTCCGGCCCCACGGCCGCCGACCTCGCCGAGCCGGAGCGGGCCGACAAGGACCAGCTCCGTCGTCGGCTCGAGGCGGGGGAGTGGCTGGTGGACCTGCGCACCCGCACCGCCTTCGCTGCCGGCCACGTGCCCGGCACGTTCAACTTCGGGCTGGACGGCCAGTTCGCCACCTATCTCGGCTGGCTCATCCCCTGGGGCACGCCGGTCACGCTGCTCGGCGAGAGCCCGGAGCAGGTCGCCGAGGCCCAGCGCGAGCTGACGCGGATCGGCATCGACCGGCCAGCCGCTGCCGCCACCGGGCGCCCGCAGGAGTGGACCGACGCGCCGCTCGCCGAACTGCCCGGCGCCAGCTTCGCCGACCTCGAGCAGGTCCGTCACCACCGGCCCGTCACCGTCCTCGACGTCCGCCGGGTCAGCGAGTGGCGCGAGGGCCACATCGACGGCGCCGTGCACCTTCCCATCCACGACGTCGTCAAGCGCCTGGGCGAGGTGCCGGAGGGTGAGGCCTGGGTGTACTGCGCGTCCGGCTACCGCGCCTCCATCGCCGCGTCGCTCGTCGCGGCCACCGGCCGTCGCGTGGTCGTGGTCGACGACAGCTTCGACCGCGCCGCGGCGGCCGCCGGCCTCCCGATCGTCGACGAGGCCCAGGCAGCCTCCGCCTGACCCGTGCCTGACACCCAGGAGAACTTGTCGCCGGGCTCGCGCTGACCCTGCCGATCGGCCTCGTCGTCGGCATCACCCTCGGCGCCCTGGGCGGCGGGGGATCCATCCTCACCGTCCCCGCCCTGGTCTACCTCCTCGGTCTCGACGACCTCGGCGACGGGGCCGTCGATCGTCGCGCTGCTGCCGGGTACGGTCGCCTTCGCCCCGCCATCACCGCGATCGCCGCCGCCGCGCGAGGCCACGGAGGCGGCGATGAGCAGGGCTGCGACGATCGCGACCAGTACGGGGACGAGCCACACGGGCCGGTGGGTCACGGAGGACCAAGGCATGGGGGCACACTCTCGGTTCGGGGGGCGGTTCGCGATCGGGGGAACGCACCGCGGAGCGGCCGGGCTGCCTACCATCTGACATAGCAGCCCTCTATGCGGCATAGTAGACACGTGCCCGTCGTGAGTACCAGCCTCCGCCGCCGTGCCTCGTCGGCACGCATGACCGGGCTCCTCGCGACGACAGCCCTACGGCGGTGGTCGTTCCGACAAGTCCTCGCAGCCGCCATCGGCGCGGTGGTGGTGGCCGTGGCCATCGGCGTGCCGACGGTGCTCATCCCGAACCCGGTGTTCGGCCGGGAGATTCCCGTCCAGGCGTGGAACTACCCCGTGTGGATGCTTACGTCATTGCTCGCCGGTCTGCTGGTGGCGACCTACGTCCGTCCTCGGAGGACCGCGGGCGACCCCGGATCGGTCGAGAGTCCGCAGATCCCCGGCGAGGGAGCGAGCCGGGCCGGCATGGCCGGCGGAGTGCTGACCTGGTTCGCCGTGGGATGCCCGGTGTGCAACAAGATCGCCCTGGTCACGCTCGGCTACACCGGCGCCCTGACGTGGTTCGCACCGTTCCAGCCCGTGCTCGCAGCTGCCGGCGTGGTCATGACGGCCGGGGCGCTGCTGGTACGCCTGCGAGGCCAGGTCGCATGCTCGGTTCCGGCGGTGGCCCGTGTCTGAGGTGCGCGTCCCTCGGCTGGGTACGCTCGAGAAGGAGGTCATGGACATCCTCTGGGACTGCCCCGCCGAGCTCTGCACGCGCGACGTGCTGGAGCAGACCTCGCACACCCTGGCCTATACGACGATCGCGACCGTCCTGAACAACCTCGTCAAGAAGGGGCTCGTGGAACGGGTGCATGCCGGTCGGACCTGGGCGTTCCGGCCGCTGCGCAGCCGCGGCGAGTACGTGGCCGGCCTCATGGCCGAAGCGCTGACGGCCAGCCCCGACCGGAGGTCCTCACTGGTGCGGTTCGTCGAGGTGATGTCGGACGACGACGTCACCATGCTGCGCGGACTGCTCTCCACCAACGACCCCACCGACCGGGCCGAGCACGGCTCGACGCCGTGACGGTGCCCTCGCTCGTCGTCGCCCGGGAGACCGGCCTGCTCGGCTGGAAGGCCGGTCGTCACGCGCCTCAGCGGTCGTCGCCCTTGTGGAACGTGCCGAGGTAGTCGTCGACCTCCGGCCGTCCCGCCATGAAGCCTTCCACCTGCTCCTTGGTGGCATGCAGCCCGGGGTCATGGCGCAGGTAGTGCTTCGTCTCCCGGACGACCAGCCCGGAGAGCACGAGGAGTCCGATGAGGTTGGGCAACGCCATGAGTCCGTTCATGACGTCGGAGAAGTTCCAGATCACCTCGAGCTCACTGGTGGCCCCGACATAGACGGCCAACACGAAGATGACGCGGTAGATCGGCACGGCACGCCCGCCGAACAGGCGATCGGCGGTGCGGTCCCCGTAATAGGACCAGGCGAGCAACGTCGAGTAGGCGAACAGCACCACCCCGACCGTCACGATGTACTCACCCCACTGGCCGGGCAGTCCGGTCGAGAAGGCCTGCCCGGTCATCACCCCCGCATCGTCCCCGGTCCACGCACCGGTGGTGATGATGACAAGACCGGTGAAGCTGACGACGACGATCGTGTCGATGAAGGTCTGGGTCATCGACACCAGGCCCTGGCGCACCGGATGGTTGGTCTGGGCGGCTGCGGCGGCGATCGGCGCCGATCCCAGACCTGACTCATTGGAGAAGATGCCGCGCGCGACGCCGTACTGCAGCGCGATGATGAAGGCGGAGCCGGCGAAGCCGCCGGCGGCCGCCGTGCCGGTGAAGGCGTCGGTGAAGATCAGGCCGATCGCGGCGGGGAGGTCGCTGACGTTGAGGATGAGGATGAGGATCGCGGCACCCACGTAGAAGATGATCATCACCGGGACCAGACCGGAGGCGACTCGGGCGATCCCCTTGATCCCACCGAGGAGGACGACGGCGACGAGCACGGTGAGCACGATCCCGGTGAGCCAGGTCGGGATGCCGAAACTGCCCTCGACGTTCACCGAGATCGAGTTGGCCTGTGTCATGTTGCCGATCCCGAAGCTGGCCAGCACCGTGAAGACCGCGAAGAGGATCCCGAGGGTCGCCCCGAACTTGTTCGGGATCCCGCGGGCAAGGTAGTAGTGCGGACCGCCGTTGCGCCTGCCTGCCCGGTCGATCGTTCGGAACCGGACCGCGAGAAACGCCTCGGTGTACTTCGAGGCCATCCCGACCAGGCCGGTGACCCACATCCAGAACATCGCCCCCGGCCCGCCGAGGTGGATCGCGGTGGCGACACCGACGATGTTGCCGGTCCCCACCGTCGCTGCGAGCGCGGTGGCGAGCGCCTGGTACTGGGAGATGTCCGCAGTGCCCTCGGCGCCCTCGTCCTTGCGCTCGATGAGCGCCAGCCGCAGCGCCGGGCCGAGCATCCGGAACTGGATCCCGGAGAGCCTGATCGTCAGGTAGAGACCGGTGCCCAACAGCAGTGGGATCAACAGATAAGGACCCCACACGACGGATCCGACGCGTGCAAGAAAGTCGCTGACATTGTTCACGCTCAGTTCCCCAAGTCATTCGTCATTGAAAGACCAGCATGACCGTAGTGGCGCACAATACCCCCGTCAAGGGGACGGTTTCGCCGGCACTCGACAATGCGCCAGCGCACACCGCGAGGGGAGCATGACGGCAATCATTCTCCCCGACCTCACGGTGGCCCCGAGCGCGAGTGGGTCGACGACTCGGTCAGCCCTGTCCGGGTCGTGGGCCGTCGCATGCGCGTGCGCGAGAGGGGACTCGAACCCCTACGCCCGAAGGCACCAGGACCTAAACCTGGCGCGGCTGCCAATTACGCCACTCGCGCTCGCGGGACAGCCTAGCCATCGACGCCGAGCTCCTTGCGCAGGCGCGCGACGTGCCCGGTGGCCTTGACGTCGTACTGGGCCAGGCTCACCGTCCCGTTCGGGGCGACGACGACCGTCGACCGGATGACCCCGGTGTAGGTGCGCCCGTAGTTCTTCTTCTCCCCCCACGCCCCGTAGGCCTCGAGTGTGCCGTGCTGGGGGTCCGAGGCGAGGGGGAACGTCAGGGCGTCCCGCTCGGCGAACGTCGCGAGCTTGTCCACGCCGTCGGGTGAGATGCCGACGACGGCGTAGCCCGCACCCTGCAGGGACGCCAGGGAGTCGCGGAAGTCGCAGGCCTCCTTGGTGCAGCCCGGCGTCATCGCCGCCGGGTAGAAGTAGACGATGACGCCCTTGTCGGTCGCTGCGCGCAGCTGGGCGAGGGCGACCTCGTCACCGTCGGCGGTCGGCAGGGTGAAGTCGGGGGCGGGGTCACCGGGGCCGAGGACGGACATGATCTCTCCGGGGTCGAGGGGGACGGGCTGCTCCGACCTTACCCACCGTCCAGCCCGGGTCAGACGGCGAAGGTCCCCGCCCTGGTCAGGGCGAGGACCTTCCGACGTACACCGCCCGGGACTTGAACCCGGAACCCACTGATTAAGAGTCAGTTGCTCTGCCAATTGAGCTAGCGGTGCATGTGCGAGGCGCACTCGGCACGGGACGTGACTTTATCACCGGCCCGCTCGGCACTGCCAACTCCCCGCCTGTGCAACGGGTCACGGATGGTCGGGTGGGGTGCCCGACGGTCCCGACGACGTCGGCAGCGCGCACGCATCCTCGGCGGTGGCGACCACCTGCGGCCGGGCGGGAACGTCCGGTCGCAGCCCGGCCTCCCAGTCGGCGCCGGTGAGGAAATCGTGCTCGGCGAGCGCCCGCGACTCCGCCTCGGTGAACACCCGGGACCGGGTGAGGAACCGGACGCCCTCGGGTACCTCGAGGCTGAAGCCGCCGCCGCGGCCGGGAACGACGTCGAGGATGAGCTGGGTGTGCTTCCACGCCTCGAACTGTGGGCCCCAGATCCACACGGCGACGCCGTCGACGTCGTCGGGGGGCTCGGTGCCGACCTCGCCGACGCCCCGGGCCAGGTCCAGCACGCCGAGGAGGACGTCGCGGTCCCCGACGACGAACTCACCCTGCGCGTAGCACATGGGGGAGGAGCCGTCGCAGCACCCGCCGGACTGGTGCATCATCAGCGGTCCGTGCTTGGCGCGCAACGAGCGCAGCAGCTCGACCGCTGCGGGCAGAGCGACGACGCGTGGCTCGGCGCCGCTCGACGCGACGTGGCCCGGTGCCGCCCCGCCGGTGCTCGGGCTGCCGGCCTCGGTGGTGGACATGGTCGGTCCTCTCGGGTCGCTGCCAGGTGGTGCGCCCGGGCCGGGTGCTGCGCGTGGGCACCCGGCCCGGCCTCGCGGCCGGTCTAGAAGAAGCCCTGCGGCCCGTCGGCGTAGGAGACCAGCAGGTTCTTGGTCTGCTGGTAGTGGTCGAGCATCATCAGATGGTTCTCGCGCCCCATGCCGGAGGCCTTGTACCCGCCGAACGCCGCATGTGCCGGGTACTGGTGGTAGGTGTTCGTCCATACCCGCCCGGCCTGGATGTCGCGGCCCGCCCGGTAGGCGATCGCGCCGTCGCGCGACCACACCCCCGCCCCCAGCCCGTACAGGGTGTCGTTGGCGATCCGGATGGCGTCGTCGTAGTCCTTGAACGTCGTCACGGACAGGACCGGCCCGAAGATCTCCTCCTGGAAGATCCGCATCGAGTTCTCGCCCTTGAACACGGTCGGCTGGATGTAGAAGCCACCGTCGAGCCCGGCAACGGAGTCGATGCCACCGCCGACGAGCACCTCGGCGCCCTCCGCCCGGCCGATGTCGAGATAGCTGCGGATCTTCTCGAACTGGTCCGAGGAGGCCTGCGCGCCGACCATCGTGGTCGGGTCCAGCGGGTTGCCGCGCTTGATCGCCTTCGTGCGTGCGATCGCGAGCTCGATGAACTCGTCGTAGACGGACTCCTGGATGAGGGCGCGTGACGGGCAGGTGCACACCTCGCCCTGGTTGAACGCGAACATCGTGAAGCCTTCGAGGGCCTTGTCGAGATAGGCGTCGTCGGCACGCATGACGTCCTCGAAGAACACGTTGGGCGACTTCCCGCCCAGCTCGAGCGTCACGGGGATGAGGTTCTGCGACGCGTACTGCATGATCAGCCGGCCGGTGGTGGTCTCCCCGGTGAAGGCGATCTTGCGGATCCGCGGCGAGGACGCGAGCGGCTTGCCCGCCTCGGTGCCGAAGCCGTTGACGACGTTGAGCACGCCGTCGGGCAGCAGGTCCCCGATCAGGGTCATCAGGTACAGGATCGACGCCGGCGTCTGCTCGGCCGGCTTGAGCACGACGGCGTTGCCCGCAGCCAGGGCCGGCGCGAGCTTCCACGTGGCCATGAGGATCGGGAAGTTCCACGGGATGATCTGCCCGACGACGCCGAGGGGCTCGTGGAAGTGGTAGGCGACCGTGTCCTCGTCGAGCTGGGAGACGCGGCCCTCCTGGGCCCGGATCGCGCCGGCGAAGTACCGGAAGTGGTCGATGGCGAGCGGGATGTCGGCGCCGAGCGTCTCACGCACCGGTTTGCCGTTGTCCCAGGTCTCGGCGACGGCCAGCTTCTCCAGGTTCTCCTCCATGCGGTCGGCGATGAGGTTGAGGACCCTGGCGCGCGCGGCGGGGGAGGTCTTGCCCCACGCGGGGGCGGCGGCGTGCGCGGCGTCGAGTGCGAGCTCGATGTCCCCGGCCGTGCCGCGGGCGACCTCGCAGAACGTCTCACCCGTGATCGGGCTCGGGTTGGCGAAGTACTCACCCGTCACCGGCGGGACCCAGCGGCCGCCGATGTAGTTCTCGTATCGCTTCTCGTAGCTCATCACGGCACCCTCGGTGCCCGGTGCTGCGTAGACGCCTGTCGGGTCGTTCACGGACTCGTCGGTGGTCGTGTCGGCGTAGATGGTCATGCCCCAGGACTCCCTCGTCTCACCCGGCTCCTCGTTGAGCCGGTCCGGTCACCATACGGGGGAAACCACCGCCGGAACAGGGGGAGAATGACCGTCAGCGGCCGAGGACCTTGCGGGCCAGGAAGTTGCCGAGGAACTGCACCGCCTGCACCAGGACGACGATCACCAGCACGGTGATCCAGGTGATGGCCCAGTCGAAGCGCTGGTAGCCCTGCACCAGGGCGAAGTTGCCCAGCCCGCCCCCGCCGACCATCCCGGCCAGCGCGGACATGTCCACGACCGCCACGAACAGGAACGTGTAGCCCAGGATCAACGGCGCGAGCGCCTCGGGGATGACGACGGTACCGATGATGCGCAGCGGGGAGGCGCCCATCGACCGGGCGGCCTCGATCATGCCCGGGTCGAGCGCCACGAGGTTCTGCTCCACGATCCGCGACGTCGCGAACGAGACCATGATCGCGGCCGGCACGATGAACGCGTCCGTACCGATCCGCGAGCCGGTGATGGCGATCGTCACCGGGCCCACGGCGGTGAGGAAGATGATGAACGGGATCGGCCGGATGAAGTTCACCAGCACGTTGAGCAGCGTGAACACCACGTTGTTCTCGAGCAGCCCGCCCTTGCGGGTGGTGTACAGCGTCAGCCCCAGCACGAGGCCGATGAGCCCGCCGACCCCCAGCGCGACGGCGACGATGTAGACCGTCTCCCCGAACGCCTCCA
>NZ_JBTSDU010000063.1:0-16512 GCF_054605595.1 Georgenia sp.
GCAGCCGCCGACGGCGATCTGCATACCGGGACGCTCCCGCTTGACGGCGGCGAGCTGGCCCAGGTTGCCGAACAGGCGCGTCGCGGCGTTCTCCCGGACCGAGCACGTGTTGATGACGACGACGTCCGCGCCACCGTCCCCGGCGTCGGTCGCGCGGGCGGCCGCCGCCGGGACGGACGCCACCGGCACGTAGCCACGTTCCTCGAGCAGCCCGGCGAGCCGCTCGGAGTCGTGCACGTTCATCTGGCAGCCCAGCGTGCGCACGTGGTACGTGCGCACCGGTCCCGGCGCGGTAGCAGTCATGGTGACGTCCAGTCTAGGTGGCCCGCACTGGCTGGCCCGCAGCCCGGTGAGGCATGATGACGACACCGCCGACGACGCCGAGGGAGCACGATGACCGCAACACAGACCCACCCCGTCCCCAGGGCCCCACAGGCCCCGTTCGTCGAGCGGCACGTCGGCCCCGGGCCGGCGGGCACGGCCCGGATGCTCGCCACCCTCGGCCTGGACAGCCTCGAGGCGCTGGTGGACGCCGCCGTGCCCGAGAGCATCCGCCTGCGCACCCCCCTCGACCTCCCGCCGGCCCGCAGCGAGGCCGAGGTGCTGGCACGGCTACGCGAGATCGCGGCGCAGAACGTGCGCCGGGTGCAGATGATCGGCCAGGGCTACCACGACACCCTGACGCCCTCGGTCATCGTGCGCAACGTCCTGCACTCCCCCGCCTGGTACACCGCCTACACCCCGTACCAGCCGGAGATCTCCCAGGGGCGGCTCGAGGCGCTGCTGAACTTCCAGACCGTGGTCGCCGACCTCACCGGCCTGCCGGTCGCCAACGCGTCGCTGCTGGACGAGGCGACGGCCGTCGCCGAGGCGGTCCTGCTCATGCGCCGCGCCCACCGGGGCGACGGCGTCGTGCTGCTCGACGCGGAGCTGCACCCGCAGACGCTCGCCGTGGTGCGCGGGCGTGCCGCCGCCGTCGGCATCCAGGTGGCGGTCGCGGACCTGGATGCGCTGCCGCCCGGGGACCTGGTGGGGGTGGTGGCCCAGCAGCCCGGCACCTCCGGCCGCGTGCGGGACCTGGGCCCCCTCGTCGCTGCGGCGCGAGAGCGCGGGGCACTGGTCGCGGTGGCGGCGGACCTGCTGGCCCTGACGCTCATCGCCCCGCCGGGTGAGCAGGGCGCCGACATCGCCGTCGGCTCCGCGCAGCGCCTGGGCGTCCCGCTCTTCTACGGCGGCCCGCACGCCGCCTATCTGGCGGTGCGGGCCGGGCTGGAGCGCCAGCTGCCCGGCCGGCTCGTCGGGGTCTCCAAGGACGCGGCGGGCACCCCGGCGTACCGGCTGGCGCTGCAGACGCGCGAGCAGCACATCCGCCGCGAGCGGGCGACGTCGAACATCTGCACCGCCCAGTCGCTCCTGGCGATCGTCGCCGGGTGCTACGCCGTCTACCACGGGCCGGAGGGGCTGACGGCGATCGCCCGGCACTGCCACGACGCCGCCCGGACCCTGGCGGCCGTGCTCACGGGCCACGGCACCGACGTGGTGCACACGGACTTCTTCGACACGCTCACGGTCCGGGTGCCGGGCCGGGCCGGCGACGTCGTCGCCGCCGCGGAGGCGGCCGGGGTGAACCTGCGCCTGGTCGACGCCGACCGGGTGGGCGTGGCGTGCGACGAGACGACGACACCGGCACACCTCGCCGTCGTCGCCACCGCCTTCGGGGTGGCGCACGCGCAGACGGCGGTGGCCGACGCGGCCGCCCGGGTGGCCGCCGCGGGGCCCGGGAGCGGCCCGCTGGCACCGCTCGCGCGGACGTCCCCGTTCCTCACCCACCCGACCTTCCACGAGCACCGGTCCGAGACGCAGATGATGCGTTACCTGCGCCGGCTCTCGGACAAGGACCTCGCGCTGGACCGCACGATGATCCCGCTGGGCTCGTGCACCATGAAGCTCAACGCCGCCACGGAGATGGAGGCGATGACGTGGCCCGAGTTCGCGTCGATCCACCCGTTCGCGCCGGACCACCAGACCGTCGGCTGGCGTGAGCTCATCGCCGACCTCGAGGAGCGGCTGGCCGTGATCACCGGGTACGACCGGGTCAGCGTGCAACCGAACGCGGGATCGCAGGGGGAGCTCGCCGGGCTGCTCGCGATCCGGGGCTACCACCGCACACGCGGCGAGGCGGGGCGCACCGTGTGCCTCGTCCCCGCGTCCGCGCACGGCACGAACGCCGCCTCCGCCGTCCTCGCCGGGATGCGGGTGGTGGTG
The DNA here is from genome assembly GCF_054605595.1 of Georgenia sp. NCBI lineage: Bacteria > Bacillati > Actinomycetota > Actinomycetes > Allobogoriellales > Allobogoriellaceae > Georgenia > Georgenia sp. The sequence continues at coordinate 2,266 of NZ_JBTSDU010000063.1, forward strand.
GTCGCCACCGCCGCGGACGGCACGATCGACCACGCGGACCTGCGCGCCAAGCTCGACGAGCACGGCCCGCGGGTCGCCGCGATCATGCTCACCTACCCCTCGACGTACGGCGTCTTCGACGCCGACGTCACCGAGGTGTGCGACGCCGTCCACGCCGCGGGCGGCCAGGTCTACGTCGACGGCGCGAACCTCAACGCCCTCGTGGGGCTGGCCCGCCCCGGCCGCTTCGGCGGCGACGTCAGCCACCTGAACCTGCACAAGACGTTCTGCATCCCGCACGGGGGCGGCGGGCCGGGGGTGGGGCCGGTGGCCGTGCGTGAGCACCTCGTGCCGTTCCTGCCCGGCGACGCCGCCGGGCCCGTGCCCGACGGCGACGGCCCGGGCGGGGCACCGGTCTCGGCGTCGCGCCACGGCTCGGCGGGGGTGCTGCCCATCAGCTGGGCGTACCTGGCGCTCATGGGCGGTGCGGGCCTGACCCGGGCCACCCAGGGCGCCCTGCTGGCCGCCAACTACCTGGCCCGGGAACTCGCCCCGTCCTTCCCGGTCCTGTACTCCGGTCCCGGCGGGCTCGTGGCGCACGAGTGCATCCTCGACCTGCGTGAGCTGACCGCGCGCACCGGCGTGACGGCCGAGGACGTCGCGAAGCGGCTCATCGACTACGGGTTCCACGCGCCCACGCTGGCGTTCCCCGTCGCGGGCACGCTCATGGTCGAGCCCACCGAGAGCGAGGACCTGGGCGAGCTCGACCGGTTCGTGGCCGCGATGAGGGCCATCCGCGCGGAGATCGACCAGGTCGCCGCCGGCGACTTCGCCGTCGAGGCCAGCCCGCTGCGCCGCGCCCCGCACACCGTCGCCGACGTCACCACCACCGGCTGGGACCGGCCCTACCCGCGCGAGCAGGCGGTCTTCCCGGTGCCGAGCCTGCGCCAGGGCCGGTACTTCGCCCCGGTGGGGCGCATCGACGGCGCCTTCGGGGACCGGAACCTGGTGTGTGCCTGCCCACCGGTCAGCGAGTACGAGGAGGGGTGATGGGACACCGGACCGCGCTGTACGACGCGCACCTCGCCCTGGGGGCGACGTTCACCGATTTCGGCGGCTGGGAGATGCCGCTGCGCTACAGCTCCGACCTGGCCGAGCACCACGCGGTGCGCGGGGCGGCCGGGCTCTTCGACCTGGGCCACATGGGCGAGGTCTGGGTGGCGGGCCCGGGCGCCGCGGACGCCCTCGACCACGCGCTGGTCGGCCGCCTCTCCGCCGTCGCGGTGGGGCGTGCGAAGTACACCCTGCTGTGCGCCCCGGACGGCGGCATCGTCGACGACCTCATCTGCTACCGCGTGGCACCGGAGCGGTACCTGGTCGTCCCCAACGCCGGGAACACGGCCGCGGTCGCCGCCGCCCTGACCGAGCGGGTCGCGGGCTTCGACGCGGTGGTCACCGACGCCTCGGCGACCACGTCGCTCCTGGCGGTCCAGGGGCCGGCGGCGTGGACCGTCCTCCTGGGCCTGGTGCCCGCGAAGGAGCGGGACGCCGTCGCGGGCGTCCGCCGCTACGCCGCCGCCGCGGCGACGGTCGCCGGGACCGAGGTGCTCCTCGCCCGCACCGGGTACACCGGCGAGGACGGTTTCGAGCTCTTCCTGCCCGACGACGCCGCCCCCGCGCTCTGGGCGGCGCTGCTGGCGGCCGGTGGGCCGCACGGGCTGGTGCCCACCGGGCTCGCCTGCCGGGACTCGCTGCGGCTGGAGGCCGGCATGCCGCTCTACGGCCACGAGCTCACCCTCGAGGTCGACCCGTACGCCGCCGGGCTCGGCGCGTCCGTCGACCTGACGAAGGACTTCGTCGGGCACGCCGCCCTGGTGCGGGCCCGGGCGGCGCACGAGGGGGGCGAGGGGCGCGTGCTCGTCGGCCTGAGCGGCCCGGGACCGCGGGCCGCGCGGGCGCACCAGCGGGTGCTCGCCGACGGCGCGGACGTCGGGTTCGTCACCTCGGGGCTGCCCAGCCCCACGCTCGGGCGGCCGATCGCGCTGGCCCGTGTCGATGCCGGCCACGCCGCCGTCGGCACCGCGCTCGAGGTGGACGTGCGCGGCCGGGCGCAGCCGTTCGAGGTGGTGCCGCTGCCCTTCTACTCACGCCCCCGACCGCCCCACCAACAGGTCAAGGGCCCGTCATAGGATCGTCAAATCGTGCGCTACTGTAGCCGGACTGTTACCCAGGTATGACAGATTTCACTCCATCGATGGCTAGGTTGGCGCACATGAGTGACCCGAACCACACCTCGACCCCGGCGGGGCCGGCGCCCACCGCCCCGCGCGGCGAGCCGCTGGTCGTGCTCACGGACGTCAACAAGCACTTCGGCGAGCTGCACGTCCTCAAGGACATCGACCTCGTGGTGCGGCGGGGCGAGGTGGTCGTGGTCATCGGCCCGTCCGGCTCCGGCAAGTCGACGCTGTGCCGGGCCATCAACCGGCTCGAGCCGATCGACGGCGGCTCGATCACCATCGACGGGCAGCTGCTCCCGGCGGAGGGCCGGGAGCTGGCCCGGCTGCGGGCCGACGTCGGCATGGTCTTCCAGTCCTTCAACCTCTTCGCCCACAAGTCGATCCTCGACAACGTCACGCTCGGGCCCATCAAGGCCAGGGGCGTCAAGCCGGCCGAGGCGCGCACGAGGGCGATGGCGCTCCTCGAACGCGTCGGCGTGGCCGACCAGGTCACCAAGTACCCCGCACAGCTCTCCGGCGGGCAGCAGCAGCGGGTGGCCATCGCCCGCGCCCTGGCCATGCAGCCGAAGGTGATGCTCTTCGACGAACCCACCTCCGCGCTCGACCCGGAGATGATCACCGAGGTGCTCGACGTCATGACGGCCCTGGCCCGGGACGGGATGACGATGGTCGTCGTGACCCACGAGATGGGATTCGCCCGCAAGGCCGCCGATCGGGTGATCTTCATGGACGCCGGCCAGATCGTCGAGGAGAACACTCCGGAGGAGTTCTTCACCCACCCGAGATCGGACCGCGCGAAGGACTTCCTCTCCAAGCTGCTCAGCCACTGATCCGCACCACATCCGCTCCCCGGACCGGGGACCGACCTGAAGGAGACGACATGCGAGGCACACGCAAAGCAGGGTTCGCCCTGACCCTGGTGGCCGCCCTGGCCCTGGCCGCCTGCTCGGGGGGCGAGCCCGGGCAGACCGATGCGCCGACCACCGACGGCGCGACGACCGGCGGCGGCTCGGGCGAAGGGGTGACGATCGGCATCAAGTTCGACCAACCGGGCCTGGGCCTGCAGGAGGGCTCCACGTACACCGGGTTCGACGTCGACGTCGCCACCTACGTGGCGGGCAAGCTCGGCTACGCCCCGGAGAACATCAAGTGGGTGGAGTCCGTCTCCTCCCAGCGCGAGACGCTGCTGGAGAACGGCTCAGTCGACATGATCTTCGCGACGTACTCGATCACCGACGCCCGCAAGGAGCGGGTCGCCTTCGCCGGGCCGTACTTCGTCGCCGGCCAGGACCTCCTGGTCAACACCGCCGACACCGAGATCACCGGCCCGGACACCCTGGACGGCAAGGTGCTGTGCTCGGTGGAGGGTTCGACGTCGGCCGAGCGCATCCGGGACGACTACTCCGTGGGGGTCGAGCTGTACCCGGCCCAGACCTACTCCGAGTGCGTGGAGTTCCTCAGCGCCGGCACGGTCGACGCCGTCACCACCGACGACGTCATCCTCGCCGGCTACGCCGCCCAGTCGCAGTACGCGGGCAAGTTCAAGGTGGTCGGCAACCCGTTCTCGGAGGAGAACTACGGCGTCGGCCTGCCGCAGGACAACACCGTCTGCGAGGACGTCAACGCCGCCATCACCGAGATGATCGACGACGGGACGTGGGAGAAGCTCATCGCGAAGAACGTCGGCGAGAACTTCACCTGGAACGCGGACCTCAACCCGCCGGAGCCCCAGCCCTGCGCGTGAGCCGACGGCGGCACCCGGACCTCGACCCGGGTGCCGCCCCCGTCCGTCGGTCCGCCGACGTGAGTGAGAGTGGAAGGAGGCCCACGTGGGCGGGTACCTGGGCGACATGGCCGAGCTCCTCGGCACCTACGACCTGCTGGGTGCCTTCTGGGTCAACATCAGGCTGACGGCCTTCTCGGCCGTGTTCGCGTTCGTGCTCGGCACGGTGCTCGCGATCATGCGGGTCTCCCCCGCGCCGAGCCTGCGGTGGGCGGGTGCCACGTACGTCAACATCGTGCGCAACACCCCGCTGACGCTCGTCATCCTGTTCTGCTCCCTCGGCCTGTTCGGCCAGCTCGAGGTCATCCTGGCCCGCAACGAGGCCGGCCGGGTCGACATCTCCACGAACGGGTTCCTGCTCGCCGTGCTGGGGCTGAGCCTGTACACCGCCGCGTTCGTCTGCGAGTCGCTGCGCTCGGGGGTGAACACGGTGCCGGCGGGGCAGGCCGAGGCCGCTCGCGCCATCGGCCTCGGCTTCGGCCAGTCCATGCGGATCGTCATCCTGCCGCAGGCGATCCGCGGTGCCATCGCCCCGCTGGGCAACACCCTCATCGCGCTGGCGAAGAACTCCACCGTCGCCCAGGCTGCGGGGGTCTTCCAGGCCGCGTCGGTGATGAACACCATGATCGAGTTCCGGCCCGACCTCATGGTCGCGATCTTCCTGATGGTCGCGCTGGGCTGGGTGATCATCGTCCTGCCCATCGGCCTCGTGACGACCTCCCTGTCGCGACGGCTGGGGGTGGCCCGATGAGCACCGTGCTGTTCGACACGCCCGGGCCGCGCGCCCGGCGCCGCATCCTGGCCGTCAATGTCCTCGGGGCCCTCGTCGTCCTCGGCCTCGGCGTGTGGATGGTCTCCGGGCTGGCGACCAAGGACCAGCTCACCGCCGCGAAGTGGAACCCGTTCCTCACCGAGTCGGTCTGGGTCGACTATCTCCTCGTCGGGCTGTGGAACACGGTCCGCGCGGCCGCCGTGTCCATCGTGACGGCGAACGCCTTCGGGCTGCTCTTCGGGCTGGGCCGCCTCTCGCAGCGGCGCACCGTCCGGGTGGCCAGCGGCGTCGTCGTGGAGTTCTTCCGCGCCGTGCCCGTGCTGGTGATGATGATCTTCTTCTACAACCTCTTCTCCTACACGGAGGGCTTCTGGAGCGCCGAGCCGCCGTTCTACGCGGTCGTGGTGGCACTGACGCTCTACAACGGCTCGGTCGTCGCGGAGCTGGTCCGCTCCGGCGTGGACAACCTGCCGAGCGGTCAGCGCGAGGCGGCGCTGGCCATCGGCCTGTCGCGGGGGAAGAGCCTGCGCCTGGTGGAGATCCCGCAGGCCCTCATCGCGATGATGCCGTCGATGATCAGCCAGCTCGTCGTCATCCTCAAGGACACCGCGCTGGGATACATCATCACCTACAGCGAGCTGCTCCGGGCGGCCCGCCTGGTGGGTTCGACGTTCGCGAACCTGCTCCCGGCGCTGATCGTGGCCGCGGCGGTGTTCATCGTCATCAACTACAGCCTGACCTGGGTGGCGGAACGGGTGGCCCGGCGACTGAGCCGGCGGACCGCCGTCGTCACGCGGCCCACCGAGCTCGCGGCCGTCGACGCCGGGGACTGACCCGCGCCCGGCCGGCCGCGGGCCTGACCGGGCCCGCCCCGCGGCCGGGGCATCAGTCCGGCTCGTCCCACGCGCCCGGCTCGGCCGGCGGGTCCACCCCCTCGGCCGCGAGGACCTCGTCGATGACGCGCATGGCCGTGCCCCCGTCGAACCCGCGGCGCCCGAGCGCGCCGGCCAGCCGGCGGCGCCGGGTCCGCGGGTCGAGGCCGCGGGTGGCGCGGGCCCTCTTCTCGGCAAGACGGTGGGCGGCCGCGAGCTCGTCCTCGTCGCCGACCTGCTCGAGGGCGCCGGCGGCCACCTCGTCCGCGATGCCGCGGCGGCGCAGCTCCACCGCCAGCGCGCGGCGGGCGAGGCCCCGCTCACCGTGCCGGGTGCGCACGAGCATCTCCGCGTACGCGACGTCGTCGACGAGCCCGACCTCGGTGAAGCGGTCGAGGACCGCCGACGCGACCTCCTCGGGCACGTCCCGCTTCGCCATCGCGGCAGCGAGCTCCGCCCGGCTGCGGGGGGCGGCCGTGAGCAGCCGGAGGGCGATGGTGCGGGCGACGTCCCCCGCCGGCGGCTCGCGGTCCGTCGCGGCGGCGCCGACCGGCGGCGGCTCGAGCCCGGGACGGGCCCGGCGCCGCCGGCCCTGCGGTGCGCTCATCGGCTCAGAAGTCGACCGCGGCCTCGGCGACGACCGTGGCCGCGGCCGCGCCGGCCGCCTCGTCGGCGTGCTCACCGATGCCGAGCTTGGCGAGGATCTTCCGCTCGATCTCGTCCGCGAGCTCGGGGTTGTCCTTGAGGAACTGCCGGGACTTCTCCTTGCCCTGGCCGAGCTGGTCGCCCTCGTAGGTGTACCAGGCACCCGACTTGCGGACGACGCCGTTGTCGACGCCGAGGTCCAGCAGGCTGGCCTCGCGCGAGATGCCCTCCCCGTAGAGGATGTCGAACTCGGCCTGCTTGAAGGGCGGGGCCATCTTGTTCTTGACGACCTTGACGCGGGTGCGGTTGCCGTACGCCTCGCCACCGTCCTTGAGGGTCTCGATGCGGCGGATGTCCAGGCGCACCGAGGCGTAGAACTTCAGCGCCTTGCCACCGGTCGTCGTCTCCGGGGAGCCGAAGAAGACCCCGATCTTCTCGCGGAGCTGGTTGATGAAGATCGCCGTGGTGCCCGAGGCGGACAGCGCACCGGTGATCTTGCGCAGCGCCTGCGACATGAGCCGGGCCTGCAGACCCACGTGGGAGTCACCCATCTCGCCCTCGATCTCCGCCTTCGGCGTGAGCGCCGCGACGGAGTCGATGACCAGGATGTCGAGCGCACCGGAGCGGATCAGCATGTCCGCGATCTCCAGCGCCTGCTCGCCGGTGTCCGGCTGGGAGACGAGAAGGTTGTCGGTGTCCACGCCGAGCTTCTGGGCGTACTCGGGGTCGAGCGCGTGCTCGGCGTCGATGAACCCCGCGATGCCGCCGGCGCGCTGGGCGTTGGCCACGGCGTGCAGCGCCAGGGTGGTCTTGCCGGAGGACTCCGGGCCGTAGATCTCGACCACGCGGCCGCGGGGCAGGCCCCCGATGCCGAGCGCGACGTCGAGCGCGACGGAGCCGGTGGGGATGACCCGCACCTTGGGACGGACCTCGTCACCCAGACGCATGATCGATCCCTTGCCGAACTGGCGATCGATCTGGCTGAGCGCGGCCTCCAGGGCCTTGCTGCGGTCTGCTACAGGAGCGGGCATGTCGGTTCACCTCTCGGCAGGGGCCGCCTCGGGCGGCCCTGGTTCGGTCAGGGGCTGGTCTTGTGCGGGGAGCGCCCTCGCCGGGCGACCACCTGGAGACGACGCTATGCCCGACCACCGACATCCGGCTGCGGGCCCCTCCCTGGCTGTGGAGATCCCGCGGACGTCGCCGTCTCACGGGGAGCGTACGGCGAACGTCTGTTCGAGCCGAGACGACACGCCGGTGGGTTCGGCCGGGCGCTCGTCGCCTGGTTCGGCCCGGGTGTGCCGGGCGACCCGGCCGGCCCGGCACGCTCCGGCTACCGCTTGCTCTTCTCCTTGGGGTCGCGGCGGTGCCGCCACCGGGTGGCCTCGTCCAGCTCCATCTCGTCGCACAGCGCGTCCCAGACCTCCCGGGGCGGGACACCGTCGGCGAGCGCCTGCACGGAGGTGCGCCCGAGGCCCACCAGCACCAGGTCCTCGGCCAGCGACCGGCCGTAGGCGCCGAAGGTCTCCTGGACGACCTTCCAGAACTCCGAGTGCTTCACCGTCCCAGGGTGTCACGCCCGGCGACTACCCTCGACGTCGTGCCCACCCCGCCCCCGCCGGTCCCCGCCCCGGACCGGTCCCGGCCGACGGTGACGGTTCTCGCCGGCGGCGTCGGCGGTGCGAAGCTCGCCCACGGCCTCACCGCCGTCGTCGACGACCTCACCGTCGTCGTCAACACCGGTGACGACTTCGAGCTCTACGGGCTCGCGATCAGCCCCGACCTGGACACGGTGATGTACACCCTCGCAGGCTGGGCGGACACGGCCCAGGGCTGGGGCCTCGCCGGGGATAGCCACGCCACGCTCGACGCCGTCGCCCGCCTCGGCGAGGACGTCTGGTTCCACCTGGGCGACCAGGACCTCGCCACCCACCTGGTCCGCACCGCCCGCCGCCGCGCCGGCGCACCGCTGTCACACGTGACGGCACGGCTCGCCGCGGCGGCCGGGGTCACCGCCCGTCTGCTGCCCATGACCGACGACCCGGTCGCCACCCTGGTGGACACCCCCGCCGGGCGGCTACCGTTCCAGGAGTACTTCGTCGCCCGTGGCCAGCGCGACGAGGTCACGGCCGTCGTGCTCGACGGCGTCGCGGACTCGAGCCCCGCCCCCGGCGTGCTCGCCGCGCTGACCGGCGCCGATGTCGTCGTCCTCGCGCCGTCGAACCCGTTCGTCAGCATCGGCCCGATCCTCGCGGTCCCGGGCGTGCGCGACGCGCTGGCGGGCAGCCCGGCGCGGCGGGTCGCCGTCTCCCCCATCGTCGGCGGCCGGGCGCTGAAGGGGCCGGCCGGGAAGATGCTCGCGAGCCTGGGGCACGAGGTCTCCGCACTCGGCGTCGCCCGCCTGTACGCCGGGCTCGTCGACGTCATGTGCCTGGACGTCCGCGACCGGGACCTCGCCCCCGCCGTCGCCGACCTCGGCATGGAGGTCCTGGTCACGGACACGGTGATGGGGCCGGGGGCGGGCCGTGAACGCCTCGCCCGTGAGCTGCTCGCCGCCACGCCGTCGTGACCACGGTCGCCGTCGTCCCGCTGCGGGACCTGTCCGGCAAGAGCCGCCTGGCCGGTGTGCTGGACGACGCTGCGCGGGGCCGCCTCGTCGCCGCGCTCGCCCGGCACGTCCTCGCCACGCTGCTGGCCGAGGCCCGGGTGGGTCAGGTCCTGCTCGTCATGGCGGATCCCGCCGCGGCCGCCGTCCTCGGCGAGCACCCGCGCCTGCGTGTGGTCGCCCAGCAGGCCGGGGCGGATCTCAACGGTGCGGTCTCGTACGCCCGCGACCTCGCCGTCGAGCGCGGCGCCGACCGGCTCCTCGTCGTGCACGCCGACCTGCCGGCCCTCACCGGGACGGACGTCGCCGCGCTGCTGGACGCGGCGGGGCCGGTGGCGCTGGCCGGCGACCGCGTGGGCGGGGGTACCAACGCCGTCGTCCTCGCGCCGGCCCGCCGCGACTTCGTCTTCCGGTTCGGTCCGGGCAGCCTGGCGGCCCACCGGGCCGAGGCCACCCGGCTCGGCCTGACCGCCCGGGCGGTCACCGGCCCGGGTCTGGCGACCGACCTGGACACCCCCGAGGACTGGGTGGCGCTCGCACCCGGCGTACGCGCCCGCGTCCGGCGCGATGTCACCGGCTGAGCGCACAATGGGCTGATGCCGACCGAGGTGCCGTTCTCCGCCCCCACCCGGGCGTGGTTCGACGACGCGTTCGCGGCGCCGACGCCCGCCCAGCTCGGGGCGTGGGACGCCATCTCCTCCGGCGACCACGCGCTCGTCGTCGCCCCCACCGGTTCCGGCAAGACGCTCGCCGCCTTCCTGTGGGCACTGGACCGGATGCTCACCGGGGACGTGCCCGAGGAGGGCGAGCGGTGCCGGGTGCTGTACGTGTCCCCGCTCAAGGCGCTGGCGGCCGACGTCGAGCGCAACCTGCGCTCCCCGCTCGTCGGGATCTCCCACGCGGCCGCCCGCCTGGGCGTCCCCGTCCACGCCGTCCGCGTGGGCACGCGCACCGGGGACACGCCCGCGTCCGAGCGGCGCCGCCTGGCCACCCACCCGCCCGACATCCTCATCACCACCCCGGAGTCGCTCTACCTCGTCCTGACGTCCGCGGCCCGGGAGGGGCTGCGGGGCGTGCGCACCGTCATCCTCGACGAGGTGCACGCCGTCGCCGGCACCAAGCGCGGCGCGCACCTGGCCCTCTCCCTCGAACGGCTCGACGCCCTGCTGCCCGCCCCGGCGCAGCGGGTCGGCCTCTCGGCGACGGTCCGGCCGGCGTCCGCCGTCGCCACCTTCCTCGCCGGGCACCGCGGCCTACCCGACGGCGGGCGCCCGGTGCGGGTGGTGCAGCCGGAGTCCGTCAAGGAGCTGCGCATCGACGTCGTCGTCCCCGTGGAGGACCTCGCCGACCCGGCGGCGACGCCTCTGCGCGCGGCCGCCCGGGCGGCCGACGACGGCTCACCGGAGGCGACCGAGCAACCGGAGCGAGGCCACCCGTCCGTGTGGCCGCACCTGACGGAGCGGGTCGTGGACCTGGTGGCCGAGCACCGCTCGACCATCGTCTTCACCAACTCGCGCCGGTCCGCCGAGCGGCTCACCGCCCGGCTCAACGAGGAGTGGCGGGCCCGCACCGAGGGGCTGGGCGGCGCCGAGACCGTCGCCGCGGCCGGCAGCACCTGGTCCGCGGCCGTGCCCGGCCAGTCGGGCACGGCCCTGGCCACGACGGACGTGGTCGCCCGCGCGCACCACGGCTCGATGAGCCGCGAGGAGCGGGTGCGCACGGAGAGCGATCTCAAGGCCGGGCGGCTGCGGGCCGTGGTGTCCACCTCCTCCCTGGAGCTGGGGATCGACATGGGCGCGGTGGACCTGGTCATCCAGGTGGGCGCACCGCCGTCGGTCGCCGCCGCGCTGCAGCGGATCGGGCGCGCCGGGCACCAGGTCGGTGCCGTCTCCCACGGCGTCGTGCTCCCCACCCACCGCGGCGAGCTGCTCCCCACCGCGGTCAGCGCGGCCCGCGCCCGCGGTGGCCTCATCGAGGAGCTGCACGTCCCGGCCGGCCCGCTGGACGTGCTCGCCCAGCAGGTCGTGGCGATGCTCGCCGTCGAGGACCTGACCGTGAACGAGCTCGCCGCCCGCGTCCGGCGCAGCGCCCCGTTCGCCACCCTCGGCGAACGGTCCCTGCACGCCGTGCTCGACATGCTCGCCGGCCGCTACCCCAGCGAGGACTTCGCCGAGCTGCGGCCCCGCATCGTGTGGGACCGCAGTACCGGGATGCTGCGCGCCCGTCCCGGTGCGCTGCGCCTGGCGGTCACCTCCGGCGGCACGATCCCCGACCGTGGCCTCTACGGCGTCTACCTCGCCACCTCGACGGCCGGGCCGGGCGACGGCGCGGCACCCGGCACCGGGGTGGGCGGCGGGAGGGGCACCGGGTGGAACCCGGCCGCCGTCACCGCCGGGGCACGGGGCGGCGGGCGGCGCGTGGGCGAGCTCGACGAGGAGATGGTCTACGAGTCCCGCGTGGGCGATACGTTCACGCTGGGCACGAGCACCTGGCGCATCGAGGCCATCACCCCCGACCGCGTCCTCGTCTCCCCGGCGCCGGGGCAGCCGGGCCGGCTGCCGTTCTGGAAGGGCGACACGCCCGGCCGGCCGGCCGAGCTCGGGCGCGCCGTCGGGACGGCGGTGCGGGAGCTGTCGACGCGCGGCACCGACGCCGACGTCCTCGCCGGCCTGGACGGGTGGGCGTCCGCGAACCTGCTGGCCTATCTGGACGAGCAGCGGGCGGCCACCGCCACGCTGCCCGACGACCGCACCATCGTCGTCGAACGGTTCCGCGACGAGCTCGGGGACTGGCGCGTCGTCGTCCACTCCCCCTACGGCGCCCGGGTGCACGCCCCGTGGGCGCTGGTGCTCGCCGCCCGCCTGCGCGAGGCCACCGGGATGGACGTGGCCGCCGCCCCCAGCGACGACGGCATCGTGCTGCGGCTGCCCGACGTCGAGGGCGGGGACGGCGGCGGGCGGCTCGACGTCACCGAGCTGCTGCTGGACCCGGCGGAGGTCTCCGGGCAGGTGGTCCGGTCGCTGACCGGCTCGGCCCATTTCGCCGCCCGGTTCCGCGAGGGGGCCGCGCGCTCGCTCCTGCTGCCGCGGCGCCGGCCCGACCGGCGTCAGCCCCTGTGGCAGCAGCGCCACCGCAGCGCGCAGCTGCTCGCCGTCGCGGCGCAGTACCCCGATTTCCCGGTGGTCCTCGAAGCCGTCCGGGAGTGCCTGCAGGACGACTTCGACGTGCCCGCGCTCATCGACCTCATGCGCCGCGTCGCGGCCCGGGAGGTGCGCGTCGTCGAGGTGGAGACGACCGCTCCGTCGCCGTTCGCCCGGTCCCTGTTGATGGGGTACGTCGCGCAGTTCCTCTACGGCGACGACGCCCCGCTCGCCGAGCGTCGGGCGGCGGCGCTCACGCTCGACCCGGCGCTGCTCGCCGAGCTGGTCGGCTCGGACCTGGGGGATCTCGCCGACCTGCTGGACCCGGCGGCGGTGGCCGAGGTGGCTGCCGAGGTGGGGCTGCGCACCGAGCGTGCCCGGGTGCGCGACGCCGAGGGGCTCGTGGACGTGCTCCGCCGGCTGGGCCCGGTCGGGGTCGCCGACCTCGCCGAGCGCGCCACCGGACCGGACCTCGTCCCCACCTGGCTCGCGGACCTCGCCGCCCAGCGCCGGGTCATCCCCGTGCGGGTCGCCGGGGCCGAGCAGTGGGCCGTCGTCGAGGACGCGGGGCGGCTGCGCGACGCGCTCGGTACCGCCCTGCCGGTGGGCCTGCCCGAGTCGGTGCTCGAGCCGGTGGCGGACCCGCTCGGGGACCTGGTGCGCCGGCACGCCCGCACGCGCGGCCCGTTCCCGGCCGCCGCCCTGGCCGCGCGGCTGGGGCTCGCCCCGGGCGCGGTGCTGCCCGTGCTGGCCGACCTCGTGCGCACCGGCCTCGTCGTGACGGGCCGGCTGAGCCCGGTCCCGCCCGACGGCGCGGCCCCCGGCGACGACGCGTCGGGCGCGCTCGCCGGCCTCCCGGCGCCGGAGTACTGCGACGCCGACGTCATGCGGCGGATCCGGCGTCGTTCGCTCGCGCGGCTGCGTAGCGAGGTCGAGCCGGTCCCGGCCCGCTCGCTCGGAGTCTTCACCCCCCGGTGGCAGCGCGTGGTCGCCACCGGCGCCGCCCCGGAGCTGCGCGGGGTGGACGGTGTGCTCGCGGTGGTCGAGCAGCTCGCCGGGGCCGTGGTGCCCGCCTCCGCCCTCGAGTCCCTGGTGCTGCCCGCCCGGGTGCGGGACTACGCACCCGCCCTGCTGGACGAGCTCACCGGTTCGGGCGAGGTGCTGTGGGTGGGGGCCGGCGCGCTCGCCGGCGTCGACGGGCTGGTCTGCCTGCTCCCCGCAGACCTGGACACGCTCGCCCCACCACCGACGCCGGGCCCGCGGCCCGCCCTGCACGAGTATCTGCTGGGGGCGCTGGGTGACGGCGGCGGGCGTTTCTTCCGGGAGCTGCTGCCGGGCGCGGTCGACGGCGCCGCCGCGCTACCCGTCGAGGTTCTCGAGGCGCTGTGGGAGCTGGTGTGGGACGGCCTGGTCACCAACGACACCCTCGCCCCGCTGCGGGCCCGCCTCGGCGGCGGCCGGCCGGCCCACGCGACGGAGCCGCGGGCGGCACGGGCACGCTCGGTGGGCCGGCTGCGGCGCGGCTCGCTCTCCCGCACGGCACTGTCGGGGCGGCCGGCCGGCGCGGTCTCGCCGCCGTCGGCCGTGGGCCGGTGGTCGCTCGTACCGGGGCGGGTACCGGCGGCGTCCGTGAGCGGCGGGGCGGGGAGCGGGCCCACCCAGGAGCACACCGGGCGGGTCACCGCCCAGACCCTGGCGCTGCTCGAGCGCCACGGGGTCCTGGTCCGGGGCGCGGCGGGCCTGGAGGCGGTGCCCGGCGGCTTCGGTGCGGCCTACCAGGTGCTCCGGCGGCTGGAGGAGGCCGGCCAGGTGCGGCGCGGGTACTTCGTCGAGGGGCTGGGCGCCGCCCAGTTCGCCCTGCCCGAGGTGGTCGACCGGCTCCGCGGGGACGCCGCGGCGCTCGCCGCGCGGTCTTCGGTGGCCGTCGAGGGGCTGCCGGCCGCCGAGCCCCTGGTCCACGTCCTGGCCGCCACCGACCCGGCGAATCCGTACGGCGCGGCGCTGGGGTGGCCGGTGCCGGACGGCGGCGAGGGACACCGGCCCGGCCGCAAGGCCGGCTCGGTCGTCGTCCTGGTCGACGGCGCCGCCGTCCTCTACGTGGAGCGGGGCGGCCGCACCCTGCTCTCCTTCACCCGGGACGCGGTCACGCTGACGGCGGCGACGGCCGCCCTCGCGCGGGTCGCCGCACGCGGCGCCCTGGGGCCGCTCACACTCCAA
>NZ_JBTSDU010000064.1:0-16320 GCF_054605595.1 Georgenia sp.
TGGACGTCACCATTCATTGCGCGTTCCTCCCACAGGCCGATCCCGACGCCGCGTTGACGTGCGACCGCGACACCCTCGGGTTCGAGGTCCGCAACGACGTCGGGTACGACGGTATGCGGTGGATCACGGTCGGCCCGCCGAACCAGCCGGGCACGTCGATCGTCCTGCACCCACCGGCGGTCGACCCCGCCATCACCGACGACGAACGCCGCACCGTCCTCGAACTGATCGCCAAGGGCAGCTACACCTCCCTCACCCTCGCGACGGACGACCTCGACGGCCTCTTCGAGCGGCTGCGGTCGGCGGGCGCCGACGTCGTCCAGGAGCCCATGGACCAGCCGTACGGCGTGCGTGACTGCGCCTTCCGCGACCCCACCGGCAACCTCCTCCGCATCAACGAGCTCGGCTGAGCCCGACGGAACGGCCCCGGCGACCCGCCCGGCATCCCTCGACCCGAGGGCGCCGGTCACCTCGACGTGGCCAGCGCGCTCCGCCGTCGACCCCGGAACCAGAGATACTCCTCCTAGGCCGGACCCGACGAGCCGGACTGCCCAAGGGTCGCGACAGCGGCCGCGTACGGTTGGGAGACCCCACGAGCATGACGCGCACGGACCCACAGGCACCCGCGACGCACGTCGCCGACAGCCACGACCTGATCCGCGTGCAGGGCGCGCGCGAGAACAACCTCAAGAACGTCTGCGTCGAGATCCCGAAGCGTCGACTGACGGTGTTCACCGGCGTCTCGGGCTCGGGCAAGAGCTCGCTGGTCTTCGACACCATCGCTGCGGAGTCGCAGCGGATGATCAACGAGACCTACAGCGCGTTCGTCCAGGGCTTCATGCCGAACCTGCCGCGCCCCGACGTGGACCTCCTGGACGGTCTGACGACGGCGATCATCGTCGACCAGGAGCGCATGGGCGCCAACCCCCGCTCCACCGTGGGCACCGCGACCGACGCGAACACGCTGCTGCGCATCCTGTTCAGCCGGGTGGCCGACCCGCACATCGGCCCGCCGAACGCGTACTCGTTCAACGTCCCGTCGGTGACGGCCAGCGGCGCGATCACGGTCGAGCGCGGCGGCAGGACGAAGGCGGAACGGGCGACCTTCAATCAGCTCGGCGGGATGTGCCCGCGTTGCGAGGGGATGGGCTCGGTCAACGACTTCGACCTCTCCGCGCTCTACGACGCCACCAAGTCGCTCAGTGAGGGGGCGCTGACCGTCCCCGGGTACAGCATGGAAGGCTGGTACGGCCGCATCTTCGCCGGCTCGGGCTACTTCGACATGGCCAAGCCGATCGCGCGGTTCACCAAGAAGGAGCTGCACGACCTCCTCTACCGCGAGCCGACCAAGATCAAGGTCGAGGGGATCAACCTGACGTACTCGGGTCTGATCCCGCAGATCCAGAAGTCCTTCCTGTCGAAGGACCTCGACGCGATGCAGCCGCACACCCGTGCCTTCGTCGAGCGCGCGGTCACCTTCACGACGTGCCCCGACTGCGGCGGCACCCGGCTCAGCCCCGAGGCACGGTCGTCGAAGATCGGGGACAAGAACATCGCCGACGTCTCTGCGATGCAGATCAGCGACCTGGCCGAGTGGGTCCGCGGCCTGGACGAGCCGTCGGTCGCCCCGCTGCTCGCCGGGCTGCAGCACCTGCTGGACTCGTTCACGGAGATCGGGCTCGGCTACCTCTCGCTCGAGCGGCCCACGGGCACCCTCTCCGGGGGAGAGGCTCAGCGCACCAAGATGATCCGCCATCTCGGCTCTTCCCTCACCGACGTCACCTACGTGTTCGACGAGCCCACCATCGGGCTGCACCCCCACGACATCGCCCGCATGAACACGCTCCTGCTGCAGCTGCGGGACAAGGGCAACACCGTCCTGGTCGTCGAGCACAAGCCGGAAGCCATCGTGATCGCGGACCACGTGGTCGACCTCGGACCAGGCGCCGGCACCGCGGGTGGCGAGATCGTCTTCGAGGGCACGGTCGAGGGTCTTCGAGCCGGCGACACGCTCACCGGACGGCACCTCGACGACCGCGCCCGCCTCAAGGCCACCGTGCGACGGTCTGCCGGGGCCCTCGAGATCCGCGGGGCCGCCACCAACAACCTGCGCGACGTCGACGTCGACATCCCCCTTGGTGTCCTCACGGTGGTCACGGGTGTGGCCGGGTCCGGGAAGAGCTCGTTGATCCACGGCTCGCTCGCCGGGCGGGACGGCGTGGTGGTGATCGACCAGGGTGCGATCCGCGGCTCGCGGCGGAGCAACCCCGCCACCTACACCGGGCTGCTCGACCCGATCCGCAAGGCGTTCGCGAAGGCCAACGGGGTCAAGCCCGCGCTGTTCAGCTCCAATTCGCAGGGCGCCTGTCCCACCTGCAAGGGGACGGGGGTCATCTACACCGACCTCGGCGTCATGGCCACGGTCGAGTCCACCTGCGAGGACTGCGGCGGCAAGCGGTTCCAGGCCGCGGTCCTGGAATACACCCTGGGGGGCCGGAACATCGCCGAGGTGCTCGCCATGCCCGTGACCGAGGCCGCGGAGTTCTTCCGCGGCGGCGAGGCCCACATCCCCGCGGCGCACAAGATCCTCGACCGGCTCGCCGACGTCGGGCTCGGCTACCTCACCCTCGGCCAGCCGCTCACCACCCTGTCCGGCGGCGAACGGCAGCGGCTCAAGCTGGCCGCCCGGATGGGGGAGCGGGCCGACGTGTACGTCCTCGACGAGCCCACCACCGGCCTGCACCTGGCCGATGTCGAGCAGCTGCTCGGCCTGCTCGACCGGCTGGTCGACGGCGGCCAGTCGGTCATCGTCATCGAGCACCACCAGGCGGTCATGGCGCACGGCGACTGGATCATCGATCTGGGTCCCGGCGCCGGGCACGACGGCGGCCGCATCGTCTTCGAGGGCACCCCGGCCGACCTCGTGGCGGGCGGCGCCACCCTCACCGGGAAGCACCTCGCGAGCTACGTCGCCTGAGGAACCCGGTCGGCCCAGGCTCCCGGGGCCCTGCGCGCCGTGGTCGCCTCCGGTCAAGCTGCGGGCGTCACCCAACCGCGATCCGATAATGTACATTATGTCACGTCACACTCTGCATATCGCATCAGATGCATCATCGCCGGACACGCCCGCCCGCTCCTCCACCACTCGCCCACCGGCCGGCCGACGGCGCGCCGACCTGCGCTCGGTCCACGTCGCCGCCCCTGCGTACCGGGCCATGGGTCACCGCCGTCACGACGGCCGAGGCGCCCACAAGGAGCACGGCCGCGTCGAGCCCGGATGGACACCCCGACACCCGGCGACCTCGGGTGGCCAGCACTCCTCGCCCGTGCCCGGATCCAGCACCGTGTCCACCGTGACGTCCCAGCCGTTCGTGAAGATCCCGCAGTCGCAGTACCCGGCCCGAGACCGCAACCGCGTCAGGAGCTTGGTGGCCTGTGGCGCCCTGACCGCACGCCAGGTCACGGCCCACCGCAGCGTGTGGTCGCAACCGAACTCCACGACCATCCGGTTGACGTAGCACAGCACGCACTCGCGCTGGTGCGGTGCGAGGAGGTATCGGGCGAGCCCGTCGATCTCCGCCTCGAGCTCCCGGACGCCGTGCGTACCCTCATCGACACTCATTCCGCTCTCCCCCGATTCAGGCCCGAACACCATGTTCGAACGTCTGTACGCATCCTCATGCGTGGGACCGACATCTCGGTGCGGACCGCCGCCGAGGGGTCGCGATCATCGACTTGACCCTCACGCCACGTGAGGGCGCAGGGTTGAACCATGACCACAACGAGACAGGAGCTGCCGGTGCTCACGGTGGGCCAGGTCGCCGACCGGTTCGGCGTGACGGTGCGTACCCTGCACCACGACGACGAGATAGCGCTGCTCCGGCCGAGCGAACGCACCACCAGCGGCTACCGGCTGTACACCGACGCGGACCTCACCCGGTTGCAGCACGTCGTCGTGTACCGCCGGCTCGGTTTCGCGCTCGAGGCCATCGCAGACCTTCTCGACGACGGCGCCGACCGGGACGCCGACCGGGACGCCGTCGTCGAGCACCTACGCCGGCAACGGCAAGCGGTCATGTCCCGGCTGGACGAGATGGACACACTCGTCACGGCCATCGACCGAGCATTGGAAAGAGAGATGAAGGGCGTGAACCTCACCCCCGACGAGCAGCGGGGGCTGTTCGGAGCCGGTTTCAGCGACGCGTACGCCGCCGAGGCCGAGCAGCGCTGGGGCGGCTCCCCCGCGTGGAAGCAGTCCCAGCAGCGCACCTCCCGCTACACCAACGCCGACTGGGAGCACGTCAAGGCGGAGTCCGACGCCATCACGACGGCCTTCGACGCGGCGCTCGCCACGGGCCGGCCCGCCGCCAGCGAGCAGGCCATGGACGCGGCCGAGCAGGCCCGACTCCAGATCCAGCACCGCTTCTACGACCTCACGCCGGAGTTCCACCGCCACCTCGGCGACATGTACGTCGGCGACCCGCGCTTCACCAAGACCTACGAGGACATCCAGCCGGGCCTGGCCCGGTACGTCCGGGACGCGATCCACGCCAACGCCGACCGGGCCGCTCGGCAGGAGCGGGCGGCCCAGGGCCAATAGGCACCGGGCTCACGCCGAGGATCGTCGAACCGCTCCCCGGGGCCGGGACAGCGTGCGCGCGCACAAGCAGCCGGATCACCGGCGCGGGGCGCAGTAGGTCTCAGCCGCCGAGCGCCCGCTCCACCACTGCCGCGTGCAGAGGGGCGAGATTGCGTTTGGCCGCGCGGGTGATCGAGCGGGGGTCGGCGAACGCCTCGGCGCTGACCTCGTCGCCGCGGTGGACGGGCGTGGCGTGCATGAGCACCACGTCCGTGCCCGCGGCGTCGAGCGTGTCCACGGTGATGCGGAACGGCTCGAAAGCCGTGCGGCGCCGTCCCGGTTTCCGAGCCGCCGCCGGCCACCCGTCGGTGTAGAGCACGTCGGCCCCGGCGACGGCGTCCCGCAGGTCGTGCGTGACGTCCACGGTTCCCCGCTGGCCGTGCTCGGCCAACCCCTCGAGAAACTCCTCGTCCAGGCCGTGTCCGGTCGGGCAGGCCTGACGCACGTGGATGTCGAAGCCGACGGTGAGTTCACACCAGGAGCGCAGCGTGTTCGTGGCCTCGCCGACGAAGGTGACGGTGAGGTTCTCGAGAGGCCCACGCCGCTCGAGGAGGGTGTAGGCGTCGGAGAGGATCTCGACGGGGTGAGCGGCGTCCGTCATGGCGTTGATGACCGGGACGTCGGCTGCCTGGGCCAACGCGGCCAGGGCCGCGTGGTCCCGGGTCCGGACCACGACGGCGTCGACGCCGTCGGTCAGGGTGGCGGCCGTGTCCTCGACCGGCTCGCGCTCCCCCAGGGTCAGGGGCAGGTCCACCCGGTGGGCGCCCACGGCGTCGATCCCGGTGTCCCACGCCAGCCGGCTGCGGAACGTCGGTCCGTCGAAGAACGTCGCCACCCGCCGGTCGGCGAAGCGTGCGCGACGGCGTGACCCCTCCACCTTCCAGCCGGCAGTGCCGAGCCAGAGGCGTTCGATCTCGGATCGGGGAAGGTCGAGGAGCGTGAGCAGGCTCCGGTCGTGCGGCACCGCGCCAACCTACCGCAGCGGGCCGGCGTACCCTTGCCGCCTACCGGTCAGCCGGCGTTGCGGGCGGCGCGCCGCCGGGCGAGCTCGTCCAGCGCGGCGGGCTCCGCGTCGTCCCCGGTCGCCCGCTCGGTGGGCAGCTCGGCGAGGGTCCCCTCGACCTCACGCCACACACGCCCGACAGCGATGCCGAACACGCCCTGGCCGCCCTGGACGAGGTCGATGACCTCGTCGGCGGAGGTGCACTCGTAGACGGAGGCGCCGTCGCTCATGAGCGTGATCTGCGCGAGGTCCTCGACGCCGCGCTCGTGCAGGTGCGTGATGGCAGAGCGGATCTGCTGCAGCGAGACGCCGGTGTCCAGGAGCCGCTTGACGACCTTGAGGACGAGGACGTCCCGGAAGCTGTACAGCCGCTGGCTGCCCGAACCCTTGGCGCCACGGATGCTGGGTTCGACCAGCCCGGTGCGGGCCCAGTAGTCGAGCTGGCGGTAGGTGATGCCGGCGGCGCTGCACGCGATCGGGCCCCGGTAGCCGGTGTCGACGTCGAGATCGGGGAGCGTGTCCCCGAAGAGCATGCCCTGGGCCCGCTGGGGGACGCCGGTGCTGGCGCCCGCACTCGCATCGGTGCCGCTCACAGCATTCTCCATTCGTCTGCGCCCCTCGTGGCTCGCGCGCTCCGAGGATACCGCTGCCTCACCTGCTGACGACCACACGCTAGGGCCCACCAGGGGGCAAAGCAACGACGCTGGCCGCAAGAACCCCGGCGTGTCGTCCCCGCGTGTCTCAGCCTCGACCTGAGGTTGACGTTTTTGGTGTCTCGGGCGGATCCGCGTGCGCCCCACCCCATCGGATCGTGCGGCCGGGAGCCGTGGCCCATCCGGCTCAGACCACCGCCCGGGGCCGCCACCGAGCGGGTGCGGTCAGAGCGGTCGAAGGGGGTCGCCGTCGAGGTCGTCGCCCGGGTCCTGCTCCGGATCGTCGAGACCGTGGGGCTCGGCGTCTCCCTCGGGCTCGTCGCCCCCTTCGGGGGAACCGACGCTCTCGGGCTCACCGAAGTCCTCAGGCTCCAGGCCTTCGAGGAACGAGCGAAACTCCTCCAGCAGCACCACCGACTCTGCCCGCGGCGCGGCGGACCCCTCCGTCTCCTCCACATCGAGGCCGGCCTCCTCGATCGGCACGCCCGCTAGGGCCAGGAGGCTCTCGTCGCACAGCACCGGGCAGTGGGCGCGCAACGCGATGGCGATCGCGTCGGAGGGACGGGCGTCGATGGTCAGTCCACCGTCGAGGGCGAGCTCGGCGTGGAAGATGCCGTGCAGGACGTGGGTGACACGCACCTCGACGACCTTGACGCCGAGGCGGTCGAGGATCGAGACCAGCAGGTCGTGGGTCAGGGGGCGCGGGGGCACGAGGCCCGCTTGAGCCGACGCGATCGCCGCCCCCTCGCGCGGTCCGATGACGATGGGCAGGACGACGACGCCGCCGGGCTCGCCGAGCACCACGACGACCTCGTTGCCGGGCACGCTCACGCGCACGCCCAGCACCATCATCTTGCGCACACCCCAACGGTACGTTGTCGCAGAGGCCGACACGGCCCCTATCGCACAACTCGGACGGGTGGGCTTTCGGTGGTGGCGGTCGGCCTCGTTGGCCCGATAGGAATCAGCTGAGCTGGTCCACCGCGGTGCGCAGCAGCTCGGCATGCAGCGTCGCGTACAGCTCGGCGAGCTCGGCCGCCTGCTGGTGGCTCCGCTCGCGGGCCACGCCGGAGCGCTGCGCGCGCAGCGGGGCCACCACCTGGTCGATGACGTCGACCTCTCGTTCCGCGGCCGTGCGCACGGTGCGCAGGTGCCGTGGGCTGATCCCCCGGTGCGCGAGCGCGAGCGCGGCCTGGACCACCTGGACGGCGCGGCCCGGGAACCGGCCACGCGTGTCGGCCAGGACGAGCCCCGCCAGGGCCATCTCGTCCACCTCGGCCTCGGTGGCGCCGGTGAGCTCGCAGATCTCGGCGGCGCTCACGCGCGCCCCGGCCGCCGGGGTGACCAGCTCGCCGTCGCGGGTGACGACACGGGCCCGCTGCGGCGGCTCCACGGACCGGCCGGCATCGAGGTCGGCGAGCTGCTCCCGGATCACGCGCAGCGGCAGATAGCCGTCGCGCTGGGCCACCAGGGCGTACCGGATCCGCTCGACGTCGGAGCGTGAGTACTTGCGGTAGCCCGAGCCGGTCCGGCGTGGGCTGACGAGTCCCTGGTCCTCGAGGAAGCGCAGTTTGGAGATCGTCATCGCCGGGAACTCCGGCTTGAGGAGGGACAGAACGGTGCCGATGGTCATCGACGCGACCTGGGAGACGCCGGGCGGCCAGGTGCCCGGTCCGTCGGCGGCGTGCGGGACCCGTTGCTCCTGCCGCGCGGCCGGGCGGTCGCGGTCGCCCGACTGGCGGCCTGCGGCTGTGCTCACCGCTCGCCCGCACCTGCCTGGCCGGCGGCCCCACGCTGGGGGCTCGGGTGGTAGGTGAGCCGGTACTTCCCGATCTGGACCTCGTCACCCGCGCGCAGGATGGCGGAGTCGATCCGCTCGCGGTTGACGTAGGTGCCGTTGAGGCTCCCGACGTCGCGCACCGAGAAACCGCCCTCGAGCGAGAGGAACTCGGCGTGCTTGCGCGAGACGGTCACGTCGTCGAGGAAGATGTCGGCGCTGGGGTGGCGTCCCGCGGTGGTGCGATCGGCGTCGAGCAGGAAGCGGGCGCCGGCGTTGGGTCCGCGCTGGACGATGAGCAGCGCGGATGCGGGCGGCAGCGCCTCGACGGCGGCCGCGTCGTCGACGCTCATCCCCTGGGCGACGAGCTCGGACTCCGTCTCGGCCCCGACGGCTCCGAATCGCGCGGTGCTCGTGACATCGGGACGGTCCGGTGACTCCGGGGTGCTGGTCATCCCTGCCTCCTCAGCGTGCTCGGTGCCGGACGTCGGTGCGTCCGCTGTGCTGGTACCCACTCTAGAGGTCCGGGCCGACGTGCCGGCACCCCGGGGGCGTGGGTCATATGGCTCGCCGGGGCGACCGGGGCGGTCGTCACTCGACCGGCTGCGGCACGGCGTGCACGGGTTCGTCGAGATCGCGCACGGCGAGGATCTCGACGGCGTCGGCCTCCTCGAGCCGCACGACGCCGCCCGCGTTCCGCACCGCCGCGAGGGCGCCACCGGGGATCTCGAGCGCCACGTACAGAGTTCCCGGGTCCCCGACGGCGGTCCACCGGTACGGCGGGGAGATGTCGACGCCGTCGACCACGACGCCGTCGACCGTCGCGTCCGCGATCCAGCTGCTCGCCGTCAGCCGCTGGCCGGAGAGCTCGATCGCCTCCGCTCCGGCGTTCCGTAGCTCCTCGAGGACGGTGACGAGCGTCTGGGCGCGGACGTCGCTGCCCGGGTCGGCGATCGTGACCAGCACACCGGGCCCGCGGACGGGCACCGTACCGGCGAGCACGCCCTGCACCTGCGCCTGGGCGCGTGCGGCCTCCTCGGCCGCCTGACGCGAGCTCGAGCTCGACCGCAGCTCCGCCAGGTCGCTGCGCAGCACCTCCTGCTCATCGGCGAGGGCGGCGTTGCGCTGCGTGAGCTCGTCGAGCAGGCGCACGAGATCGTCCTGGCGCAGCCCGGCGAGCGCGTCCCCCTGGGTCTGCCGGACCTGGGCGACGACGCCGAAGCCCAGCGCGACGCACAGCAGCGCCGCGACCACGTGCGTGCGCCGGAGCCGGGGCACCAGCAGCGAGCGCCGCAGCCTGCGCCCCAGCCCGCGCCCGGGTGCGGCGCGCTCCGCCGTCGCCGGAGCGGGCTCGGTGCCGGTCATGCGCGGAAGATCTGCCGGCGGATCGCGGCGGCGTTGGAGAAGATCCGGATCCCGAGCACCACCACGACCGCGGTGCTGAGCTGGGAGCCGACGCCGAGCTGGTCGCCCAGGAAGACGATGAATGCGGCGATGAGGACGTTGAACACGAACGACACGACGAAGACCCGGTCGTTGAAGACGCCGTCGAGCCCGGCCCGTGCGGCGCCGAACAGTGCGTCCAGCGCGGCGATCAGCGCGATCGGTAGGTAGGGCTGCAGCTCGACGGGAACCGTCGGCTCGAGCACCATCCCGGCGACGACCCCGATGACCAGACCGATGATCGCCAGCATCAAACCACCTCCCCGATCCGCGCCACGGGGGACCCCGCGCGCTCCGACCATTCCATCATGGGGTCGCTCCCCGTCAGGTGCATCGGCGGCGCTCCGGAGGCCTCGGGCGGAGCGCCGGCGTCCCCGGGCTCGCCCGGGGTGGCGGCGGCCGACGCCGCGACCTCCGCCCAGCGCAGCGTGCGGGCCTGGTTGCCCGGCAGCGTGAGCTCGTCCGCCCGGGTGATGCTCGCGTCGATGTCGTAGACGCTGCGCAGCACCCGCAGGTGCTCGGCCGCGGCCGTGCGGGCGAACGCCGTCTGCAGGGCACCTGGGTCCCCGACCGCCTCCACCGTGTAGGGCGAGACCACCGGGGAGAGGTTGACGAAGACCGTCTGGCCGGCGGCCCGAATGGCGCTCGTGGCGCTGAGCCGGTAACCGTTGATCGCGATGGCCTCCGCACCCGCCTGCCACAACCCGTTGACGAGCACCTGCAGGTCGACGTCCTGCACGCGCTCGTCCTCGGTGCCGGGCACCCCCTCCTGCGCCGCGCGCGAGTCGGTGAGCCGGACCACGATGCCCGGGCCCCGCACCCGGGCGACGCCCGCCACGACCCCGAGGCTCTCCAGCCGCTCCCGGGTCGTCGCGTCCACGCCGTCGAGCGAAGCGGCCCGCAACCGCTCCGCCTCGAGCGCCCGTTCGCCGTTGGCGGACTGGAGCGCGTCCCCCTCGGACCTGCGCTGGTCGATCTCCTGGACCAGGAGCTGCCGCGCCGTGCTCACGCCGTCCTCGGGGAGCCGGAGCGCACGGGCGGACCACACCGCTCCGGCGGCGATCACGGCGCAGGCGAGCACCACCAGCACCCGTTGCCACCCCGGCAGGGCGGACGAGGGCGGTGCGTGCTCCGCCCCGTGGTAGTAGCCGACGTCGAGGGGGTTCTCGAGCACCTCGCGCAGCAGGGACATGGACTCGTCCGGGCGACGCGGGGATCCGTCCCGTGCCGGGCGGCGCGGAGGCCCGTCCCGGCCGCCCGCGTGACGCTGCGGGTTCATCGTTCGGGCGCGGGGTCCGGCTCACCCGAGGGAGCACGACCCGCGCGGCCCGCGCGCACGATGCGCGCGACCTGCTCGAGGTAGACGAGCGCCGCGAACCAGTACAGCCCCACCCCCCACAGGGCGCTCGCCCAGCCGAACGTCCACGCCACGGTGCCGACCGTGCCCGCCACGTTCCCGAGCAGCAGCAGGGGGAAGGCGTACATGAGGGCGAACGTCCCGGCCTTGCCCGCCAGGTGCACCGGGAGCGGCCCGTATCCGTGCCGGTTGAGGATCGGCATCGTGCCCGCGAGGAGGATGTCCCGGGCGGCGATGATGAGCACCAGCCACCAGGGCACGAGCTCGCGCCAGGCGAGCCCGACAAGGCTGACGAAGATGTACAGCCGGTCCGCCGCCGGGTCGAGCAGCTGGCCGAGCCGGCTCATCTGGTTGAAGCGGCGGGCGATGACGCCGTCGACCCAGTCGCTCGCCCCGGCGACGACGAGGACGACGAGAGCGGCGACGTCCCGTTCCGTGAAGATCAGTACCGCGAACACGGGGGCCAGCAGGAGCCGAAGTCCCGAGATGATGTTGGGCAGGGTCCACGCGCGGTCGGCGGCTGCGGGCGGCGCCGCCACCTGCTCGTCCTCCTGCTCGCTCACCGCCCCAGCCTACGAGGTCCAGGCCGCCCGGGCGCCCTACCGTGCGGCGTGGCACCCGGGCGCGGCGCTCGTCCTGCTGACCGGGTCCGGGATGGCGATGGCCGCCGGCGGGATGCCCGCAGTGATCGTCCTCGGGGTGCTGCCGGTGATCGAGATCGTGGCGGACCAGGTGCCGGACATGGACAGCGTCGACGTCCTCGTCCAGATGCTTGTGCGGCGGAGGTGGCCGGCGGGCCGGCGACTCTAGGGTGGGACCCGTGACTTCCGGAATGCGGTTCGGCATGTTCCTGCCCCAGGGGTGGCGGTTCGACCTCGTCGACATCGACCCCGCCCAGCACTGGCCCGCCATGAGCGCCCTGGCCCGGCGCGCCGACGCCGGCGGCCTGTGGGAGTCGTTGTGGGTCTACGACCACTTCCACACGGCCCCGCTGCCCAGCGAGGAGGCCACGCACGAGGCCTGGACCCTCATGGCGGCGCTGGCCGCGAGCACCGACCGGGTTCGCCTGGGGCAGATGTGCACGTGCATGAGCTACCGCAACCCGATGTATCTCGCCAAGATCGCCGCGACCGTCGACCACATCAGCGGCGGCCGGCTCGAGATGGGCATCGGCGCCGGTTGGTACCAGCACGAGTGGCGCGCCTACGGCTATGGCTTTCCCAAGGCCGGCGAGCGGCTCGCCCGGCTGCGTGAGGGGCTGGAGATCTTCACCCAGGCGTGGACGGAGGGTGTCGTCACCTTCCACGGCGAGCACTACGACGTCGACGGCGCGATCTGCCGCCCGCTCCCCCGCCAGCCCGGCGGGATCCCGCTGTGGGTGGCCGGCGGGGGCGAACAGGTCACCCTCAAGATCGCGGCCCGCACGGCCCGCTACACGAACTTCGACGGCACCCCGGCGGTCTTCGCCCGCAAGAGCGAGATCCTCCGCCGCCACTGCGCGGCCGAGGGCACGGACTTCGACCAGATCACCCGCAGCGCCAACTACAACGTCACCATCGGCCGGACCGAGGCGGAGGTCGCGGCGAAACTCGACGCGCTCGCGGCCCGGCTCGCCACCCGCATGGGGCCCGACGCCGTCGAGGAGGAGCTCAGCGGGTACCGGGACCTGCCCGCCTACGGCACCCCGGAACAGATCGTCGAGAAGCTCAGCGGTCTGCACGAAGCCGGCCTGGCGTACGGCATCTTCTACTTCCCCGACGCCGCGTACACGACCGAGAGCATCGAACTCTTCGAGCGCGAGGTCATCGCCGCACTCGCCTGAGGGCGCTCGACGGTGTCAGCGGGCGGCCTCCGCGCTGCGTTGACCCACCCTGACGACGGCGACCACGGGGGCGCCGCGCAGCACCGCCCCGCTGACCGAGCCGAGCACCAGGTTGCGGAGCCCGGAGTGGCCCCGGCTCCCCACGACGACGAGCGCGGCGTCCGCGGCGGCCTGGACGAGCGCGTCCGCGGGGTGCATCCGTACCAGGCGGAACTCGACCGGGACGCCCGGGAAGTGCTCCTCCCAGTGGGCCAGCTCGGCCCGGTTCTGCTTCCCGGCCTCCGCGAAGGCGTCGTCGAGACGCTCCTGCACGGACCGGTCCTCCCACAGCTGGAGCAGCGGCTCCTCCTGGACCCCCTGCACCGCGATCACCGACGTCTGCCGGCGCGCGGCCTCCTCGAACGCGTACCGGACCGCCTCCGGCGAGCTGTCGACCGGGTCCATCCCCACCACCACCGGACCACCCGGGACGGGCGGCGGCCCGTGCACGACGACGACCGGGCTGAAGGCGTGCGCGGCGACCTTCTGCGACACGGAGCCGACCAGTCCGGCCACGGCACGCAGCCCGCGCGCGCCGAGGACCACGACGACGGCCCGGGCGGAGGCCTCCACGAGGGCCGACGCCGGGTCGAGGACGACGAGCTGCTCGGTCACCGGTAGGCCCGGGCGCGCAGCCCGGGCGCGCTCGGCGGCGGCGTGCAGGAGGCGCTCACCGGCCTCGATCGCCTCGGTGGGTGGCTCGAACGCCCAGGGCTTCGCCTGCGAGAGCCACGCGAACGCGTACAGCACGTGCAGGCCGGTGCCCCGCCGATGCGCCTCCTCCACCGCCCAGTCGAAGGCGACGTCGGCGACCGGGGAGCCGTCGATCCCCACCACCACGCTTCCGGTCGGTACCTGCCCCGCGGTCATCGCTCGTCCTCTACGCTCGGGTGTCCACCATGCTGGTCTCAGTGTGCCTGTGCGGCGGTGGCCGCCGCCACCGCGAGGACGTCGGCGCGTTCGTTGTGCTCGTCGCCCGCGTGCCCACGCACCCACTCGAAGTCGGTCCGTCCGCTCCGGGCATCGAGCTCGGCCAGGATCGCCTGGACGAGCTCGAGGTTCTCCGGCGGCTTGCCGTCGCCCTTGCGCCACCCGCGCTTCTGCCAGGACCGCCCCCACGTGGTGGCGATGTTGATGACGTACTGGGAGTCGGCGCGGACGAGCAGGTCGACGTCGGGGCCGGCATGGCGGAGCGCCTCGAGGAGGGCGAGCAGCTCGCCGATGTTGTTGGTGCCGTGGGCGAGGCCGCCCGTGCCGGTCTCCCCCGTGGTCTGGTCGACCCAGGCCCAGCCGGTCGGGCCGGGGTTGCCCAGCGCGGAACCGTCGGTGGCCACCACCTTGCCGTAGCCGGCGTGGTCGCGCGGCGGGGTGGCGCCCCGGGTGGTCGATGCCCCGGGCGTCGGTGCCAGACCGCGCGAGCGCAGCAACTCCCCCACCCGCTCGGTGTGCCAGACGTAGAAGACGGTGCCGTCGCGCAGCTTCGCGTCCTTCGCGAGCTCGTCCGCCACGGCGCGATCGGTGGCCCGCGGCCCGTCCTTGATGCCGAGCGCGCTCAGGTGCGTCCCGATCTCCCGGGCGGTGAGGCCGAAGGCCTTGCCCAGCTCGGTCTGGGTGGACCAGGTCTTCGCTGCCAACGTCGTCCCTTCTCGTGCGGCCCGGCGGCCGCGCAGATCTCTACCGTATGCGCTCGGCGCCCGTCGCCGGGACGCGCCTCACCGGGCCCATCTCACCGGGCGCCCCAGCGCGCGCAGCGCGCCTCGCCGGGCGCCCCGCTGCCCGGGCAGCCCGCCTCACCGGGTGGACGCGGCGGCCTCCTGGGCACGCAGCGCCCGTACCAGGTGGTCGCGGGCCTCCACCACGAGCCGGCGCAACGCGTGCGGGGCGTCGGCCTCCCTCGCGAGCCACCGGTCGGTCCGCACCACGACGGGGTGCTGCTCGGGTATCTGACCGTCGAGGTCCTGGTGGGACGGGAAGAGCCCGCGTACCAGCCGGCTCGCCATCTCGATGCTGTGCTGGGCCCACACGTCGCGAAGGCTCAAGAAGTACCGGCCGGTGTAGGGCTCGGTCAGGTCGCGGCGCAGCGGCTGCGCGAACCCGGCGATCGTGGCGTCCACGTGGTCGTTCGTCAGCGCGTCGGGTGTCAGGAGGGCCGCCCAGGACCAAGCCTTGACCTCGGGCTCCGGCACCGCACTCAGGGCAGCCAGGTGCTGGGTGGCGCCGTCGGCGGTGGCGTCGCGCTCGAGCTCGGCGTCGAGCTCGGCCCGGGTCGCGTCGCCGATGGCGGCCAGCGCCTGCCAGACGGCCCAGCGCAGCTCCGGGTCCAGCGGGAGACCGGGCACGGCACCCGCGAGGATCTCGCAGAGCGTCTGGGCCCTCTCGGGCACGACGGCTCCCGCCCGGGCGAACGCGCGTGCCCAGACGAGCTGAGCGTCCGAGCCCGCCTCGGCGGCCAGGAGCAGGTCGTGCACCCCGCCCGCGTAGGCGGCCCGCAGTTCGTCGCGGTCCGCAGCGGGCGCATATCGCTCGACGGCGACGACGGCGTGCTGGGTCAGACCGGCGAGCACGGCCGAGTCGCTCTCGCGGTCGCCGTGGCGCAGCACGAGCTCCACGTAGGCGACGGCGGTGAGGAGTCCGTCGCGGCAGGCGTTCCACAGCGCCGACCACACCAGCGACCGGGGCAGCGGTTCGCGCAGCGCGCCGAGGTACGCGGCGGCGGTCGTGAGGCTCTGCTCGTCCAGGCGCACCTTGGCGTACGTGAGGTCGTCGTCGTTGACGAGCACCAGGGCGGGCTCGTCCAGGCCGGCGGCCTCGACCACCTCGGTCCGGGCCCCGGTGACGTCGAGCTCGATCCGGTGGGTGCGTACCAGGCGGGGCGTGCCGTCGTCCCGCAGGGCGTAGAGCCCCACGGCGAGCCGGTGCGGGCGCTGCACCTCGGCGCCGGTCACCGGGTCCACGGCGTCCTGCACGAGGACCAGCCGGGTGAGGTGCCCGTCCTCGCTCGCCCGCTCCGTGCGCAGGGTCGAGGTGCCCGAGGTCTCGAGCCAGAGCCGCGACCACGCCGCCAGGTCCCGCCCCGAGGCCTCCTCCAGCGCACCCAGCAGGTCGGGCAACGTCGTCGACCCGTAGGCGTGTCGACGGAAGTACTGCCGCGCACCCTCGAAGAAGGCATCCTCGCCCACGTAGGCGACGAGTTGTTTGAGCACCGCCGCACCCTTGGCGTAGGTGATGCCGTCGAAGTTCTGCTTGGCGGCCTCGAGGTCGGTGATGTCGGCGACCACGGGGTGCGTGGTCGGGAGCTGGTCCTGCGTGTACGCCCAGGCCTTGCGCAGGTTCGCGAAGGACACCCACGCGTCCGTGTACTCCGTGGCCGCGACGGACGCCGCGGCGCCCATGTAGTCCGCGAAGGACTCCTTCAGCCACAGGCCGTCCCACCAGTGCGGGGTCACGAGGTCGCCGAACCACATGTGTGCCATCTCGTGCAGGATCGTGTTCGCGCGTGCCTGGTACTGGGCGCGCGTGGCCGCGGACCGGTACACGTAGCTCTCCGTGAACGTCACGCAGCCCGGGTTCTCCATCGCGCCGAGGTT
>NZ_JBTSDU010000065.1:0-16260 GCF_054605595.1 Georgenia sp.
GCCCGCGACCCCATGGGCGCGCTCGACGGTGAGCTGCTCACCGGCGAGGACGCCATGCTCGACCGCGAGGCGGAGCACCTGCTCGTCTCCGGCATGAACACCGAGCACGTCCTCGAGCGGCTCCGGGACGGCCAGCTCGCCATCACCGCGGGGGACCGCCCCGAGGTCCTCATCCCCCTCGTCGCCGCGCACGCCTCCGAGACGTTCCCCTCCCTGGCGGCCATCGTGCTCAACGGCGGGTTCCGTCCGTCCCCGCAGGTCACCAAGCTCGTCGAGGGCCTGAGCACGCGGCTGCCGATCATCCTCACGCAGCACGGCACGTACGAGTCCGCCTTCATCGTGGCCAACACCCGGGGGGTGTTCTCCCGGGGCACGCAGCGCAAGCGGGACACCGCGCTGGGGCTGTTCGAGCAGCACATCGACGCCGAGGAGATCATGCGGGCCGTCGAGGTCACGCGCAGCGACGTGGTCACCCCGCTGATGTTCGAGTCGAAGCTGCTCGAGCGGGCCCGGGCCGACCGGCAACGGATCGTGCTGCCGGAGGGCGACGACGACCGCATCCTGCGCGCCGCCTCGACCCTGCTCTCCCGGCAGGTCGCCGATCTGATCATCCTGGGCAACGAGGCGCGGGTGCGGGCCCGGGCCGCCGAGCTCGGCCTCGACATCGACGCCGCCCGGATCATCGACCCGGCCACGTCCGAGCTGACCGAGCCGTTCGCAGCGGAGTACGCCCGCCTGCGCGCCCACAAGGGCATGACCATCGAGCGTGCCCGGGAGATCGTCCAGGACGTCTCCTACTTCGGCACGATGATGGTGCACCTGGGCGACGCCGACGGCATGGTCTCGGGCGCGGCGCACACCACGGCGCACACCATCAAGCCGTCGTTCGAGATCATCAAGACCAGGCCGGGCACGGCCATCGTGTCCTCGGTGTTCTTCATGTGCCTGACGGACCGCGTCCTCGTCTACGGCGACTGCGCCGTCAACCCCGACCCCACCGCCGACGAGCTGGCCGACATCGCCATCTCCTCCGCCGCCACGGCCGCGCAGTTCGGCGTCGACCCGCGCGTGGCGATGCTGTCCTACTCCACCGGCCAGTCCGGCTCCGGGGCGGACGTGGAGAAGGTCCGCTCGGCGACGGAGACCGTGCGGGAACGCCGTGCCGACCTGTTCGTCGAGGGCCCGATCCAGTACGACGCCGCCGTGGACGCCTCCGTGGCACGCACCAAGCTGCCCGACTCCGACGTCGCCGGTCGGGCCACCGTCTTCATCTTCCCTGACCTCAACACCGGCAACAACACCTACAAGGCCGTGCAGCGCTCGGCCGGCGCCGTGGCGGTCGGCCCGGTGCTGCAGGGCCTGAACAAGCCCGTCAACGACCTCTCGCGCGGCGCCCTCGTGCAGGACATCGTCAACACCGTCGCCATCACAGCCGTGCAGGCACAGGCCGAGAAGGCCGCCCGCGCCGGCGCCACCCCCCAGGAGATCCACGCATGAGCCCCCGCCACACGGTCCTCGTCATCAACTCGGGCTCGTCCTCCATCAAGTACCAGCTGGTCGACCCGGACGAGGGCACCGCGATCGCCTCCGGCCTCGTGGAGCGCATCGGGCAGTCCACGGGACACCTCCAGCACAAGGCCCACGGCACCATCACCGAACGGCACGACCCCGTCCCGAACCACAGCGAGGGCCTGCGCCAGGTGCTCGCCCTCTTCGCGGAGGTCGGCCCCGCCCTGCACGAGGCGAACATCGTCGCGGTGGGCCACCGCGTCGTCATGGGCGGCAAGTACTACGACGGGCCGGCGCTCATCGACGACGAGGTCGTCGACCTCATCGAGCGGCTCGCCCCGCTGGCCCCCCTGCACAACCCGGCGAACCTCACCGGGATCCAGGTGGCCCGCGAGCTGCTGCCCGACGTGCCCCACGTGGTCGTCTTCGACACCGCATTCTTCAAGAACCTGCCCGACGACGCCGCCACGTACGCCCTCGACCGCGAGGTCGCCGAACGGTACTCGGTGCGCCGCTACGGCGCGCACGGCACGTCCCACCAGTACGTCTCGGCCAGGGTCAGCGAGATCCTGGGCCGCGACGACCTCAAGCAGGTGGTCCTCCACATCGGCAACGGCGCGTCCGTCTCGGCGGTCGTCGCCGGCCGGGCCGTCGACACCTCCATGGGCCTGACCCCGCTCGAGGGCCTGGTCATGGGCACCCGCACCGGTGACATCGATGCCGCGGTGGTCTTCCACCTGGCGCGCAACGCGGGCATGAGCATCGACGAGATCGACGACCTCTTCAACAAGCGTTCCGGCCTGCTCGGCCTGACCGGCGAGTCCGACCTGCGCGAGATCCACCGGCTCGTGGGTGCGGGCAGGGAGGACGCGAAGCTCGCACTGGCCGTCTACAACCGCCGCCTGCGCAAGTACGTCGGCGCCTACGCGGCCGTCATGGGCGGCCTGGACGCCATCACGTTCACGGCCGGCGTCGGCGAGAACGACGACATCGTCCGCGCCGGCGCGCTGGCCGGCCTGGAGTTCCTCGGGGTCCGGCTGGACCCGGAGAAGAACGCTGCCGACTCCTGCGCGGCGCGGGTGATCTCCGCCGACGACTCGGCCGTGGCGGTGCTGGTCGTCCCGACCAACGAGGAACTCACCATCGCCCGCCAGGCGATGTCCCTGCTGCCCGCCGATCTTCCGCTGTAGGCCGTCCGCCGGGCGTGCCGGCGGCTACGCCCGGGCAGGCCCGGTCATGGAGCGCACGTCGAGCGCGGCGTCGAGCTGCTCGGGCGTGACCTCGCCCCGCTCGACGTAGCCGAGGGCCTCGACGGCGGCGCGGACCGTGATGCCCTCCTTGACGCAGTGCTTGGCGATCTTGGCCGCGGCCTCGTAGCCGATGATCCGGTTCAGCGGGGTGACGATCGACGGCGAGGACTCGGCGAGCTCGAGGCACCGGTCCACGTTGGCGACCAGCCCGTCGACCGTCTTGGTGGCCAGCACGCGGGAGATGTTGCCGATCAGCGTGATGGACTCCAGCAGGTTGCGTGCCATGACGGGCAGCATGACGAGCAGGTCGAAGTTGCCCTGCGCGCCGGCGAACGCGATGGCGGCGTCGTTGCCGATGACCTGCGCGGCTACCTGGACGGTCGCCTCGGGGACCACGGGGTTGACCTTGCCGGGCATGATCGAGGAGCCGGGCTGGAGGTCGGGCAGGGCGAGCTCACCGAGGCCGGTGCGCGGCCCGGAGCCCATCCAGCGCAGGTCGTTGGCGATCTTGGTCAGCGACACCGCGATGGTTCGCAACGCCCCGGACGTCTCCACGAGGGAGTCCTGCGCGGCCTGCGCCTCGAAGTGGTTGTGCGCCTCGACCAGCGCCAGGCCGGTGTGCTCGGCGATGAGCTCGATGACGCGTGCGGAGAACCCGGCCGGGGTGTTGATACCGGTCCCGACGGCGGTGCCGCCCAGAGGGAGCTCGGCGAGGCGCGGGAGCGCCGCCCGCACGCGGGCGATGCCGTAACGGATCTGGGTCGCGTAGCCGGAGAACTCCTGCCCGAGCGTGATGGGGGTGGCGTCCATGAGGTGGGTGCGTCCGGACTTCACGACGTCCCGGAACTCCGTGGCCTTGCGCTCGAGCGAGGCGGCGAGGGTCTCCAGGCCGGGGAGCAGCTCGTCGGTGACGGCCTGCATCGCGGCGATGTGGATCGAGGAGGGGAAGACGTCGTTGGAGGACTGCGAGGCGTTGACGTGGTCGTTGGGGTGCACCGGGCGGCCCAGGCGCGTGCCGGCCAGGTGGGCGACGACCTCGTTGGTGTTCATGTTCGACGACGTGCCCGAGCCGGTCTGGAACACGTCGATCGGGAACTGCGCGTCGTGCCGGCCGGAGATGACCTCGTCCGCGGCCGCGACGATGGCGTCGGCGACGTCGCGATCGAGCACGCCGAGCTCGGCGTTGGCGATGGCCGCGGCCCGCTTGACCTGGCCGAGCGCGGCGATGTGATGGCTGGAGAGGCCGCGTCCGGAGATCGGGAAGTTCTCGACGGCGCGCTGCGTCTGAGCGGAGTACAGAGCCTCCCGGGGGACCCTCACCTCGCCCATCGTGTCGTGCTCGATGCGGAAGTCGTCGGTGGTGGTGTGCTGCGTCACTGCTGCTCCAGACGTGTGAGTGCCGGCACCTCTGCCGGGCGATGTCGGGGTCATACTCTCACCTGCCGGTGACGGGGCTCACGCCCGGCCGGTCAGGCAGCCAGGTCGGTGCCGAGCAGCTGCGCCGGCTCATCGAGCACCGGCTCGGTGCCCTCCCCCTCGGGGGTGCGCGTCACCTCGTCGCCGTGCTGGGCTCCCAGCGGCACGACGGCCAGGACACTCGGGGCATCCAGCAGTTCGCCGGCGCCCCCACCCGCCGTCGTCACTCGGGGTCGTAGGGCGAGACGACGACCTCGACCCGCTGGAACTCCTTGACGTCGGAGTAGCCGGTCGTCGCCATCGTGCGGCGCAGGGCGCCGATGAGGTTGACGGTGCCGTCCGCGATGCGGCTGGGTCCGTGCAGGATCTCCGCCATGGTGCCGACCGTGCCCACGTGCACGCGCTCGCCGCGCGGCAGCTCGGGGTGGTGCGCCTCGGAGCCCCAGTGCCAGCCCCGCCCGGGCGCCTCGTCGGCGCGGGCGAGGGCTGCGCCGAGCATGACGGCGTCGGCCCCGCACGCCACGGCCTTGACGAGGTCGCCGGAACGGCCCACCCCACCGTCGGCGATGACGTGCACGTACCGGCCACCCGACTCGTCCATGTAGTCGCGGCGCGCGGCGGCGACGTCCGCGACGGCGGTGGCCATGGGGGCGTGGATGCCGAGCGAGCGCCGCGTGGTGTGTGCGGCACCGCCGCCGAAGCCGACGAGGACGCCGGCCGCACCGGTGCGCATGAGGTGCAGGGCGGCGGTGTAGGTCGCAGCGCCGCCGACGATGACGGGGACGTCGAGCTCGTAGATGAACCGCTTGAGGTTCAGCGGCTCCGCGCGGGAGGAGACGTGCTCGGCGGAGACGGTGGTCCCGCGGATGACGAACAGGTCCACGCCGGCCTCGACGACGGTGCGCCAGTGCTCCTGCGTGCGCTGCGGGGACAGGCTGCCGGCCACGGTGACGCCGGCGGCACGGATCTCGCGCAGGCGCTGCGTGATGAGCTCGGGCTTGACGGGCTCGGCGTAGATCTCCTGCATGCGGCTCGTCGCACGCTCCGGGGTGAGGTCGACGATCTCCTCGAGCACGCTGTCGGGCTGCTCGTACCGGGTCCACAGGCCCTCGAGGTCGAGCACGCCGATGCCGCCGAGGCGGCCGAGCTCGATCGCCGTCGCCGGGCTCATGACGGAGTCCATGGGTGCGGCGAGGACCGGGATCTCCACGTGGTAGGCGTCGATCTGCCAGCTCACCGAGACGTCCTCGGGGTCCCGGGTGCGCCGGGAGGGGACGACGGCGACGTCGTCGAAGCTGAAGGCACGCCGTGCGCGCTTGCCACGGCCGATCTCGATCTCGTTGGTCACCCTTGCAGGTTACCGGGCGCCGCCGACACCGGGCTCACGCGGCCGAGACGTGACCGCTCCCTCGGCCCGCACCAGGGCCCGTGCGCGCGTTCAGTCCTCGCGCGGGACCCAGAACCGGTCGGTGGGATCGCGCCGCAGGCGCACCTGGCTGTCCCGGTCCCACTCGCCCGACCAACCGAGCTCGGCGAGCACGTGGTCGATCAGGTTGGCGGTCATGCCCCACACGAGCCCGTCCGGCAGCAGGAACCCGGCCGTGCTGCGGTTGAGGACACGGACGGTGCGGCGGACGGCCGGGTCGACCAGCGTCGCCACGGAGACGCGGATGGTGTGCGCCACCTCCCCCGGCTCCACCGCCGTCGCCCGGGCGGCGTGGTCGGTCCAGCCGAGCACCGGGGTGACGACGTACCTGGTCACGGGCACGAGCAAGGGGTCGAGCCGGCCGAGCACCTCGACGAGGTCGGGCCGCAGGCCGATCTCCTCGTGCGCCTCGCGCAGCGCCGCCTGGACGACGTCCTCGCCCTCCTCGAGGCGCCCGCCGGGCAGCGCGATCTCGCCCGGGTGGTGGCGCAGCTCCCGCGAGCGCTGGACGAGGAACAGGTCCGGCGCGTCGGCGTCGGACGGGGCGGGTGTGAACAGCACGAGCACGGCCGAGCTGCGGAAGTCCCGGGCCAGCTCCGCGTCGAAGGCGTTGAGCCCGGCGAGGGGCCGCGCGGCACCGTCCCGCGCCCGGTCCCCGAGCAGCCGCAGGTCGTCCCGGCGCTGCTGCCAGCGATCGACCACCTCACCCACCTCGCCACCTCCTGCCCGTCCACCGGCCCCACCGTGCCCGGTGGTCTGCCCGGCATTCGATCACACTCCACCGGAGGGGGCGCCCCGCCTCCCCGGCGATGTCGGCGGTCGCTGGCAGAGTGCGTGGGACAAGGAGGCCGCGATGAACCACTGGTCAGCAGGTCCGTTGCTCGGTTTCGACACCGAGACCACCGGGGTGGACGTCGTCACGGACCGGATCGTGACCGCCGCCCTGGTCCGCCGGGACGCCGGGGTCACGTCGGCGCGTACCTGGCTCATCGACCCGGGCGTGGCGATCCCCGCCGGGGCGGCCGCCATCCACGGGGTGAGCACCGAACGTGCCCGCGCGGCGGGCATGGCGCCGGTCGTGGCGCTGGAGCAGATCGCCGCCGTCCTCGTGGCGGCGCAGGAGGAGGGAGTGCCGGTCGTCGCCTTCAATGCGGGGTACGACCTGTCCCTGCTCGAGAACGAGCTCGCCCGGCACGGGCTGCCCGGCCTGGCCGAGCGCATGTCCGGCACCCTGACGGTCCTCGACCCGCTCGTCCTGGACCGGCACGTCGCCGGCTCCCGTACGGGCCCTCGCCGGCTCGGCGACCTGTGCCAGGTCTACGGCGTGCCGACCGGTGACCTGCACACCGCGGAGGTGGACGTCGTCGCCACGCTGGACCTGCTGGCCCAGATGGCCGGCCGTCACCCGCGGCTGGCCGCGGCCACCCCCTCGCAGCTGCACTCCACCCAGGTCGCCGCCCACGAGACCTGGGTGCGCTCGTACAACCGGTGGCGTGCGCGCCGGGGTCTGTCCGGGCCGGGCGCCGCCCACGGCTGGCCGATGCCGGACCGGTCCACGCGTTGGACGCGCCTGGTCCGTCGCGTCACCTGGGGCCTCGACCGGCTGCTCGGACTCCCCCGGCGCCGGCGCCGCGGCCGGCGTCAGCGGCCGGAGTAGTTGGGCGCCTCGACGGTCATCTGGATGTCGTGCGGGTGGGACTCCTTGAGCCCGGCCGGGGTGATGCGCACGAACTGGCCGCGCTGCTGCAGCTCGGGGATCGTCCGGGCGCCCACGTAGAACATCGACTGGTGCAGCCCGCCGACGAGTTGGTGCGAGACCGAGGCCAGCGGACCGCGGTAGGGCACGCGCCCCTCGACGCCCTCGGGGATGATCTTGTCGTCGGTGTCCACGTCGGCCTGGAAGTAGCGGTCCTTGGAGTAGGAGACGCGGCCGCGGGAGGCCATCGCGCCGAACGAGCCCATGCCGCGGTAGTGCTTGAACTGCTTGCCGTTGACGAAGATCAGCTCGCCGGGCGACTCCTCGCAGCCGGCCAGCAGCGAGCCGAGCATGACCGTGTCCGCGCCCGCGACGAGGGCCTTGGCGATGTCCCCGGAGTACTGCAGACCGCCGTCGGCGATGACGGGCACGCCGGCGGGCTTGCACGCCTGGGCGGCCAGGTGGACGGCGGTGACCTGGGGCACACCCACCCCCGCGACCACGCGCGTGGTGCAGATCGAGCCCGGTCCGACCCCGACCTTGACCGCGTCGACGCCGGCGTCGACCAGCGCCTGCGCGCCGGCGCGGGTGGCGACGTTGCCACCGATGAGCTGGACGTTCGCGAACGCCTTGTCCTTCTTCATCTTCGCGACCATGTCGAGCAGGAGGCGCGCCTCACCGTTGGCGGTGTCGGCCACCAGGACGTCGGCGCCGGCCTCGGCGAGCGCGGTGGCCCGCTCCCACGCGTCGCCCCAGTACCCGATGGCGGCGCCGACCATGAGTCGACCCTCGCCGTCCTTGGTGGCGTCGGGGTACTGCTCGGACTTGACGAAGTCCTTGACGGTGATCAGGCCGCGGAGGCGACCGGCGTCGTCGACCAGCGGCAGCTTCTCGATCTTGTGCTTGGCGAGCAGCCCGGCGGCGTCGTCGGAGCTGATGCCCACCGGGCCGGTCACCAACGGCATGGGCGTCATGGCGTCCCGGACGGTGCGGGTGGCGAACTCCGCACCCGGGATGAAGCGCAGGTCGCGGTTGGTGATGATGCCGAGGAGGACGCCGTCGGGGGCGACCACCGGAAGGCCGGAGACGCGGTACCTCCCGCACAGCTCGTCGAGCTCGGCGAGGGTGGCGTCCGGGCCGATGGTCACCGGGTCGGTGATCATGCCCGACTCGGAGCGCTTGACGACGGTGACCTGCTGGGCCTGGTCCTCGACGGAGAGGTTGCGGTGCAGGATGCCGATGCCGCCCTGGCGAGCCATCGCGATGGCCATGCGCGCCTCGGTGACGGTGTCCATCGCGGCGGAGATCAGCGGGACCCGGACCTCGATGCCGCGGGTGAGCCGCGAGGTCGTGGCCACCTCCGACGGGATCACGTCGGTGGCCCCCGGCAGCAGGAGCACGTCGTCGTAGGTCAGGCCCACCAGGGCGAACGGGTCGGGCGTCGCATGCGTCTCGGTCACCTTGACGATCCTACGTGCGCGCGGGTGCGGCCGGCGCGGCGTCCGAGAGCTGTCGCGGGTCCCACATCCTGGTCCCTGGTGCGGCGCTGGTGGCGCTCCCTCGGTCACCTCCGACCGGGCACCGAAGGCCCGCGACCCGGCTACGCCTCGAGCTCCTCCAGGAGCGCGACGATCTCCTCGACGGCGGCCAGCGGGCTGCGCACCCGCCGTACCTGCGGGAGCCAGAGGTCGGGGGCGTCCGCACCCACCAGGAACACCTCGACGCCATCGGCGGCGGCCCGGCGCACCAACGCCTCCGCCCCGGGCGGGTGGCCCAGCACGGCCATGACCCGCACGCCCCGCCGGGCCATCACCCGGCTCTCCGGTTCAGCCGCCTCGGCGCTCTCCGTGCGCCGTACCCTGGCGCGCACCCCCCGTTCGGCGAGGGCGGCACCGAGCACGTGAGCACCCGTGCGGCGGTCGGGGCCGGCCACCAGGACGACGGTCCGCTCCGGCGGCGGTGTCGGGGCACCCGTGCGCAGCAGCTGCACCGGTGGTGTGCGCGCCTGCTCGGCGGCCGCGGTCACCTCGCGCACGACGGTGAGCACCGCCGCGTCGATCAGTACCTCAGGGTCCACGCCCGGCCGGTCGCTGCTCTCGCGCTTGCCGAGCAGCGCGCGTGCGGGAACCACGAGGCCCGTCCACATCCGCAGGATGCCCTGGTCCGTGAACTCCTGCTCGAGCATGCGGTGCACCCGGGGCTCGTCCGGCTCGAGTGCCGCGGCCGCGAGCGTGAGGGGGTCCACGAGCATGCGTTGGTGGGGCCGCTCAGGGTCGGTGGGCCGACGGCGTCCGGACACGCTCACGAGCTCGGCAGCACCCTCCTTGACGCCGTCCGGGCGGGCCTTGGCGGCTTCGGCGGCATCCACCGGGGCCACCCCCTGCAGGGTCAGGTGCCGCATCCGCACCAGCCGCGCGACGTCGGCAGGGGTGTAGCGGCGGTGGGCGCCGGCCTCGTGGGACGAGGGGCCGAGCCCGTACCGCCGGTCCCAGGTCCGCAGGGTCGAGGCGGCGACGCCGAGGCGTGCGGCCACCGCGGCGACGGTCAGGGGGGCTCCGCTCGGGGACGACACCATGTGCGACCCGGACCCACCGTCGCCATCGACGACGCCTCCGCCGCCGACGCGTCGGGCGCCGGTCGCGGGTCCGTTCACGCCCCACCACCTCTCACCATGAATCGATGATGAACCGATTCGCGCCCCGGCGCCATCCGGCCCGCCCCGGGAGCGCACCACCACGGCCACGGAACGTCCGGTTGACCAACTGCCGAAAGGGTCTTGAACAAGTTACGCATCGGTTGCTACGTTGTCGACATCGCGATGAGGCGAATCGTCCAGGCACCACAGACGGAAGGGGAGAGACGATGGCTGAACTGTCCAGGCTTCCAGGACCGGTCATGGATCTGTGGGAGTGGCAGTACCAGGGGGCGTGCCGTGACGCCGACCCGGCGCTGTTCTTCCATCCGGAGGGTGAGCGCGGGGGCACCCGGCGCCGGCGCGACGAGGGCGCCAAGGCGATCTGCGCGGCGTGCCCCGTGATCGAGGAGTGCCGTCAGCACGCGCTGACCGTGCGCGAGCCCTACGGCGTCTGGGGTGGCCTGAGCGAGGATGAGCGTCAGACGATCCTGACGGGGCCCCAGCGCCGCGCCTCCTGATGGCACGCCGCGCGCCTTCCAGGGCATGACGAAGCCCCGGTCCTCCGTGGAGGACCGGGGCTTCGTGCTGCCGAGGTTACTTCTCGACGACGGCGAGGATGTCGCGCGCGGAGAGGATGAGGTAGTCCTCGCCCGCGTACTTCACCTCGGTGCCGCCGTACTTGCTGTAGATGACGACGTCGCCGACAGCGACGTCGAGCGGGACCCGGTTGCCGTTGTCGTCGACACGACCCGGACCGATCGCCAGGACAGTGCCCTCCTGGGGCTTCTCCTTGGCGGTGTCCGGGATGACGAGACCGGATGCCGTGGTCTGCTCGGCCTCGAGGGTCTGAACGACGATACGGTCCTCGAGCGGCTTGATGGAGACCGACACTGCGGACCTCCCCTTCGCATGAGTGATGGGACAGAACATGGGCGCCCCCTTCGTTCCCGGGACCGCCGTCGCGGGGGTCGGGCACGGAATCTCCGGTGAGCGCAGCCGCGGCCCCGTGGGGGACCGCGCCTGACACAAATCTAGGCCGCAGTTAGCACTCGGTCAAGGTGAGTGCCAGCAAGCGTCGTCCGCGACGGCCCGGCGTACCCGGAACGGCAGCCCGTGGCCGCGCCGACCGTCGTCTCCGCCGGCGGTGGCAGGATCGTCCGGTGGACTCCCCCTCGCTCGACCTGCTCCTCGCGCCGGCGGGCAGAGCGCTCCTCGCGGCCCTTCCCCCGTACCGCCAGGGCGACGTGCTCGCGCTGTCCACGGCGCTACGGGCCGAGCACCCGCCCGAACTGGTGGCCGCCGCCCTGACCCAGTCGCGCCTGCGGGCCCGTGCGGCGACGAAGCTCGGCGATCGGGCCGCCGGCATGCTGTTCACCACGGCCGGCCTCGAGCAGGCCACCCGAGCGGTGGTCTCGGCCCACCACGCCGCCCGGTACGTCGCCGCCGGTCGCACCCGGGTGGCGGATCTGGGCTGCGGCCTCGGATCGGACGCCATGGCCCTGGCCGCGCGCGGCCTGGGGGTCCTCGCCGTCGAGTCCGACGCCGTCACGGCGCGGCTGGCCGCGGAGAACCTCGCCCCGTGGCCCGCGGCACAGGTGCATCACGGCGACGCCCTGGCCATGGACCTCGAGGGCGTGGACGCCGTCTTCGCCGACCCGGCCCGCCGCCGGAGCGGGCGCCGGATCTTCGACCCCGCCGCCTACTCCCCCCCACTGGACGCCCTGCTGGCGCTGCGCGCCCGGGTGCCCGCGGTGGGGCTCAAGGTCGCCCCCGGCCTTCCCCATGCCGCCCTGCCGCGCGAGTGTCACGCGCAGTGGGTGAGCGTGGACGGCGACGTCGTCGAGGCCGGCCTGTGGTTCGACGTGCTGGCCCCCGAGGGACCGGGCCGCTCCGCGCTCGTCCTGGCGGGCGAGCACGCGCACCCGCTCGCGGAGGCGCCCGACCTGCCGCGTGCCCGCACGGCACCGGACGCCCCCGCCCGCTCCGGGCAGGTGCGCCGGCTCGGGGAGTACCTCTACGAGCCCGACGGCGCCGTCATCCGGGCCGGCCTGGTCGCACGCCTCGCCGAGCTGCTCGGCGCCGGCCTGGTGAGCCCGGACATCGCCTACCTGACCGCCGACCGGTTCGAGCCCACCCCCTTCGCGACCGCGTACCGAGTGCTCGACCATCTCCCGTTCGGGCTGAAACGGCTGCGGGCCTACCTGCGCGAGCGCGACGTCGGCATCCTGACCGTGAAGAAGCGGGGCACCGCCGTCGAGCCCGAGCAGCTGCGCCGGCAGCTGGCGCTGCGCGGGAGTGCGAGCGCGACCGTGGTACTGACACGGCTCGACGACCAGCACAGTGTGCTGGTCGTCGAGTCGGTCGGGCGCTAGCGGCCGACCTCGGTCGGTCGCCGGCGATCGTCAGTGCGTCGGGCGCGTCAGCCCGAGATCACCACCTTCAGCGCCTGCGTCTCCGCGGCGCGCGCGAAGGTGTCGTAGGCGTCGAGCATCTGGTCGAACGTGAAG
This sequence comes from Georgenia sp., assembly GCF_054605595.1. Taxonomy (NCBI): domain Bacteria; kingdom Bacillati; phylum Actinomycetota; class Actinomycetes; order Allobogoriellales; family Allobogoriellaceae; genus Georgenia; species Georgenia sp. The sequence goes on from NZ_JBTSDU010000065.1 coordinate 12,440, forward strand.
CGGTGGGTGGCGAACCTCTCGGCGGCCAGCTTCTGCTGGGCGACGAGCTTGAGCAGCATCGCCGTCGTCGAGGTGCTGACCAGGCCCATGGTGATCGAGATGTCCTTGATCCACAGGTCCTGCAGGGGCAGCTCGACGGCCTTGCCGTGCACGCCGACGTTGGCGACCGACCCGCCGGGACGCACGATGGCCGTGCATGCCGCGAAGGTGGCCGGGATGCCGACAGCCTCGATCGCCACGTCCACGCCGAGCCCGTCGGTCATCGCCATGACCTGCTCGACCCAGTCGGCCGCGCCGCTGTTGACGCCGTCGGTCGCGCCGAACTTCTTCGCCTGCTCGATCCGGTTGTCGTCGAGGTCGATGGCGATCACGCGCGCGGCGCCGTAGAGCCCGGCGGTCATCATCGCGGAGAGGCCGACCGGCCCGGCTCCGACGACGGCGACGACGTCACCGGGCTTGACCCGGCCGTAACGCACCCCGATCTCGAACCCGGTGGGCAGGATGTCGGAGAGCATCACGGCGGCCTCGTCGCTGACACCGGCGGGCACCTTGTACAGGGAGTTGTCAGCGAAAGGCACCCGCACGTACTCGGCCTGGGTGCCGTCGATGAGGTGACCGAAGATCCAGCCGATGCCGGAGGCCCCCTCCTCGGCGAGGCAGTGCGAGTACAGGCCCTGGTGGCAGTACGAACACGACCCACAGGCGCTGACGCACGAGATGATGACACGGTCGCCCACGGCGAACGTGGAGACGGCGGAGCCGATCTCGGTGATGGTGCCGACGCCCTCGTGCCCGAGGATGCGGCCGGGTGTGACGGCGGGGACGTCACCCTTGAGGATGTGCAGGTCGGTGCCGCAGATCGTGGTGGTGTCGACCTTCACGATGACGTCGGTGGGCGCGACGATCGTCGGGTCCGGGACCTCTTCCCACTCCTTGTGCTGCGGGCCGTGGTAAACGAGCGCCTTCATGGAACCTCCTTGTTCATGCGGTGGACGGGGCCGGTTTCGCCCCAAGCTCTAGTCTGGAGCGGTCCTGGGGTGGGCTCCGGGACGTTCGTCCCGAGGGCGCGCAGGAGTGCCCGACGCGGCACACTGGGGGACGTGGATCTCTCCTTCGCCCGCTCCGCGCGGTCGTCGGTGGGCCTGGAGTGGGAGCTCCAGCTCGTCGACGCCGACTCCGGGGACCTTCGGCAGGCGGGCGCGCACGTGCTCGAGCGGCTGGCCGGGCCGGGCCGCTCACCCCACCCCGGCGTGCACCCGGAGCTGCTGCTCAACACGGTCGAGATCGTCACGGGGGTGTGCCGGACCGTCGGCGAGGCCGGGCGGGACCTGCAACGATCCATCGACGACGTCCGCGAGGTCACCGACGGGCTCCGCATCGAGCTCGTCGGGGCGGGCACGCACCCGTTCGCGCAACCGGCGTTCCAGAAGGTCACCGACAAGGCCCGGTATGCCACACTCATCGACCGCACCCGGTGGTGGGGTCGGCAGATGCTGCTGTACGGCCTCCACGTGCACGTCGGCATCGAGGACCGCACGAAGGTGCTGCCGATCCTGCGGGCCATGATGACGCGGTTCGCACACCTGCAGGCCCTCGGCGCTTCGTCGCCCTTCTGGGCCGGGGAGGACACCGGCTACGCCTCCAACCGGGCGCTGTGGTTCCAGCAGCTACCCACCGCCGGCCTGCCCTACGAGTTCGACACGTGGGCGGAGCTGGAGCACTACGTCGACGACATGACCCGCACCGGCGTCATCGACTCCTTCGGCGAGCTGCGCTGGGACGTCCGACCCTCCCCCGGCCTCGGCACGATCGAGGTGCGCGTGTGCGACTCCGCCACGAACATGCGCGAGGCGCTCGCCCTGGCCGCCCTGACCCACTGCCTCGTCGAGGACTTCTCCAGCCGGCTCGACGCCGGGGAGACCCTGCCCACGGTGCCGCGCTGGTTCGTGGTGGAGAACAAGTGGCGCTCGGCGCGGTACGGCATGGCGGCCATCCTCATCCTCGACGACGCCGGCACGGAGGAGCTCGTCACCCAGACGGTCGCCCGCCTGCTCGTCGACCTCGCCCCCGTGGCCGACCGGTTGGGCTGCACCGAGGAGCTGGGCTGGGTCCAGGGGATCCTCGACGGCGGAGCCTCCTACCAGCGCCAGCTCCGCATCGCCAGGGACGGCGCGCTCGACGCCGTCGTGGCGTCCCTGGTGGCCGAGATGCGGGCCGGGCACCCGCTGTGAGGTACCGCCCACTATTCGTTCATATCGGCTAGCGGTCGTAACCTGTCGGCATGCGTACCACCGGCGTACCACCCCGGGACCCCCAGCTGCTCAAGGGTGTCCTGCCGATGCTGATCCTGGCCCTGCTCCGCTCGCGGGACTCCTACGGTTACGAGCTCGTCACGCGGCTGCGGGACGCGGGCCTGACCGACATCGCGACGGGGTCCGTCTACCCCGTCCTGAACCGCCTCGAGCGCGACGGCCGGCTGGACTCCTACCTCGTACCGTCCTCCGCCGGTCCGGCCCGCAAGTACTACACCCCTACCCCGGCGGGCCTGGAGCACCTCGTCGCGCAGCGCCGAGGTTGGCAGCGCCTGGACGACGTCGTCGCTGTGGTGCTCGTGCCCGACCCGTGGCCGTCGGGCGCCGACGCCGGCCACGGGCTCGCCCCCGCACGGAGCACCCCGCGCCGTGGGTCGGCCCTCAGATCCTGATGAGCTCCAACGGCATGCCCGAGTCGGTGGGCAGGTCCAGGGACGACGGCGCGACCCCCTCCCGGACGAGGGCCGAGCCGAGGGCGGCGATCATCGCGCCGTTGTCGGTGCAGTACCGGATCGGCGGGATGCGCACCGTGATGCCGTGGGCGGTGGCCCGTTCGGCGGCAAGCTCGCGCAGGCGGGAGTTCGCGGAGAACCCGCCGCCGATGACCAGGGTGTCGCACCCGTGCACCTGGCAGGCGGCGAGCGCCTTGCGGGTGAGGACGTCGGCGACGGACTCGGAGAAGCCGGCGGCGACGTCGGCCGCGGGGAGCGCCTCGCCGCGGTCCTCGTACCCCTCGACGAAACGGGCGACGGCCGTCTTCAGGCCGGAGAACGAGAAGTCGTAGGGGTGGCGGACCTTGTCCTTGCCCTGGGAGAGCCCGCGCGGGAAACGGATCGCGTCCCGGTCGCCGGTCTGGGCGAGCCGGTCCACGTGGGGGCCGCCGGGGTACGGCAGCCCGAGCAGGCGGCCCACCTTGTCGAACGCCTCGCCGGCGGCGTCGTCGAGCGTCTGGCCGAGCTCGGTCACGCCGGTGGCGATGTTGTCCACGAGCAGCAGCGACGTGTGCCCGCCGGAGACGACCAGGGCGATGAACCGCTCCGGGAACGCGCCGTGCACGAGCTCGTCGACGGCGGCGTGCCCGATGACGTGGTTGACGCCGTAGAGCGGCTTGCCGGCGGCGAGCGCGAGAGCCTTGGCGCCAGCGGCTCCGACCGTGAGTGATCCGACGAGGCCCGGCCCGGCGGTGACGGCGATCGCGTCGATCTGGGAGAGGTCGACGTCGGCCGCCTCGAGCGCGGCGTCGATCGTCGGGACGAACGCCTCGAGGTGCGCGCGCGAGGCGACCTCGGGGACGATGCCGCCGTACCGTGCGTGCTCGTCCATCGAGGAGGCGGTGACGTCGGCGACCAGCTCGCGGCCACGGACGACGGCCACGCCGGTCTCGTCGCAGGAGGTCTCGATGCCGAGGATGAGGGGTTCGCTCACCGGTCCAGGGTAGTCGCCGGGCCGGGACGGCGCGGCGCCGGGACGACGTCGGCCGGGCACCCCCTCGCGGGGCGCCGGCCGTCG
>NZ_JBTSDU010000066.1:0-16074 GCF_054605595.1 Georgenia sp.
CGTCCGCGGGTCGGGTCCGGGCGATGCCCGCGAGGGTGGCGTCGTTGAAGACGACGTAGGCGGGGAGGGCCTGCTCCTTCGCGACCCCGGCCCGCCAGGCACGCAGCCGCTGGAACAGCTCCTGCTGCGGCTCGTCCAGCTCGGCCGGGACGGCCCTGACCCTGGCCTTTCGCGCGGCACGCACGCGCTCGGGCTCGCGGCGCAGCCGCACCTCGCGGCTGCCGCCGAGCACCTCGCGCGCGGCCGCGGTGATGGCGAGGACGCCGTACTCGCCCTGAACCTCGAGCAGGCCCTGCGCGAGCAGCTGACGCACGACGCCGCGCCACTCCGTCTCGCCGAGCTCCGTGCCGACGCCGAACGTGCTGAGCTCGGTGTGCCGCTGCCGCACCGTCCGCTCGGTCTCGCGCCCGAGCAGGATGTCCACCAGGTGGCCCGCACCGAACTGCTGACCGCGCTCGCGCTGCAGCCGGACGATGGTCGACAGGAGCTTCTGCGCCGGAACCGTGCCGTCGAAGGCCTCGGGCGGGGTGAGACACGTGTCGCAGTTGCCGCACGGCTCGCTCTCCTGGCCGAAGTACCCGAGAAGCTGCTGCCGGCGGCACCCCACCGTCTCGCACAGGGCGAGCATCGCGTCGAGATGGAGGGACTGGGCGCGCTTGCGCTGCCGGTCCCCCTCGCCGTCGGCGATCATCCGCCGCTGCTGGACGACGTCCTGCAGCCCGTACGCGAGCCACGCGGTCGACGGCAGACCGTCCCGGCCGGCGCGACCGGTCTCCTGGTAGTAGCCCTCGATGCTCTTGGGCAGGTCGAGGTGGGCCACGAATCGGACGTCGGGCTTGTCGATGCCCATGCCGAAGGCAATGGTGGCGACCATGACGACGCCGTCCTCGCGCAGGAACCGAGCCTGGTTGCGCGAGCGCGTCTCGGCGGGCAGGCCCGCGTGGTACGGCAGTGCGGTGACGCCCTTGCCGGCGAGCCAATCGGCGGTGCGTTCGACGGAGGCGCGACTGAGGCAGTAGACGATGCCGGCCTCACCGGGGTGCTCGGCCTCGATGATCTGCAGCAGCTGGCCCTTGGCGTCCTGCTTGGGCGCGATCCGGTACTGGATGTTGGGCCGGTCGAAGCTGGAGACGAAGACGCGCGCGTCACCGAGGTCGAGATTCCGCACGATCTCCTCGCGGGTTTCGGCGGTGGCCGTCGCGGTGAGGGCGATGCGTGGGACGGCGGGCCAGCGTTCGTGCAGCATCGACAGCTTGAGGTAGTCGGGCCGGAAGTCGTGGCCCCACTGGGCCACGCAGTGGGCCTCGTCGATGGCGAACAGGGCGACGCTGGCCCGGTCGAGCAGGTCGGCGACGGCCGGCAGCCGCTCGGGGGCCAGGTAGAGCAGGTCCAGCTCGCCGCCCAGGAGCCGCCGCTCGACAGCGCGGCGCTCCTCGACCGACTGGGTCGAGTTCAGGAACGCGGCGCGCACCCCGAGCTGTTCGAGGGCGTCGACCTGGTCGTGCATGAGCGCGATGAGCGGGCTGATGACGACGCCGGTGCCGTCGCGGACCAGCGCGGGGATCTGGTAGCACAGGCTCTTGCCGCCGCCGGTGGGCATGAGGACCAGTGCGTCGCCGCCGCGGGTGACGGTATCGATGACCTCGGCCTGCTCACCACGGAACTCGTCGTAGCCCCACACGCTGGTGAGCGTCTCAAGGGGAGCGGAGGCCGAGGTCGCGACCCTGGCCGGCACCGCGGTGCCGGGGCGGGGGGCCGGGACCTCGGCGTGCTCGCTGGCGGGGAGGTCCCACTCGGTCAACGCGTCCGGCGGGGGTTCGTCCCAGTCGGGTGGCGGGGCGGTCCAGGTCTCGGGCACCGCACCAGCCTACGTGGCGGCGGGGGGCGGTCCCCCGTGGCCTTGGGTGTCTCAGCCGTCCGACCAGGACGTCAGGCGACGGCCTGCCGCTCCCCCAGCGCGTCCGTGAGGAGCGCGACGAGGGCTTCCAGCTGGATGTCGGTCGAGGACGCCAACTCGTCGGAGGACCCGTCGAGCGCCCGGGCGGCGAGCCCGGCCTTGCTGTCGATGAGTTCCGCGATCCGTGCGTCGATGGTCTGCGCGGCGATGATCCGCCACGCAGTGACGGGTTCCGCCTGGCCGATGCGGTGGATCCGGTCGATGGCCTGGGTCTGCTCCGCGTCCGTCCAGGAGAGCTCCGCGAGCACCATGTTGGAGGCGACCTGCAGGTTGATCCCGACCCCGGCGGCGGTCAGTGAGCAGACCGCGATCGCGACCTCGGCGTCGGTGGTGAAGGCGTCGATGTTCTTCTGCCGCACCGACGCTGTCTGCTCGCCACGGATCGAGGAGTACCGCAGGCCCAGCCGGGCGAAGGACTCCTCCGCGGCGTCCATGACGTCGATGTGCTTGGCGAAGAAGACCACCTTGCCGACGCTGCGGGCGAGCTGCGCGGCGTAGTCGGCCGCTAGGCCCGCCTTCGCCTGTCCGAGGCGCCGCATCATGGCGAAGACGTTCTCCTCGGACTTCGCCGCCTTGCCGGTGATCTCCCACCTGGCGACCTGGCGCACGAGGTCGTGGTCGATGCCGTCGACGACGCTGGTGCGGACCTCGAGCGCCTTCTCGTAGCGCGCCACGAGACGCCGCGTGAGGGCACGTTCGGCCGCGCGGATGGACCGGCCGGCCTCGTCGTCGAGCTCGACGGGCAGGTCGGCGACGCGGCGGGGCGGGATGTCCGCGGCGACGTCGATCTTGCGGCGACGGACGATCCCTTGCTCGATGACCGCGCTTCGCGCTGCGGCGTAGAAGGCGTGGTCGGCCGGCGTCAGGCCGGTCTCCTCGAGGGCCGCCATGAGCTCGCCGAGCGGCTTCTTGTCGTCGATCCAGCCGAGGAACTCCCAGATGGCCTGGAAGTCCTCGATGTCGTTGATCAGGGGCGTGCCGGTCAGCGCCATGAGCAGCGGGTTGCCCGTGCGGTAGCGGATCCGCTCGGCGATCTGGAGCACGTGCTGGGAGCGCTGGGACTTCTTGTTCTTGATGTAGTGCGCCTCGTCGACGGCCATGCCCAGGAAGCCGAGATCGCCGATCCAGCCCACGTGCCGGTCGAGCACCTCGTAGTTGACGATGATGATGTCCGCGAACGCGTCGACGGAGTCGCCGTCGCCGTGGATCACGGTCGCCCGGCGGTGCGGCGTCCACAGGCCGACCTCGCGCGCCCAGTTTGTCTTGACCACGTTGGGTACGACGACGAGCAGCGGGTAGGCCTTCGCGGCCTCGGCCGCGAGCAGCGCCTGCGCCGTCTTGCCCAGGCCGGGTTCGTCCGCCAGGAGGAAGGTCCGGTGCCCCGCTTCGGCGGCCGCGATCATGCGCGCCTGGTGCGGCATGAGCTTGCGGCCGTTCGGCACGCCGAGCGTCGTCGGCTCGGGCAGCGCCATGCACGAGGAGGCGCCGCCCATCTCGAACGCCTTGTACAGCGGGCCGAGCAGCTCCCAGCCGGCCAGGCGGCGCGGCTGGACACGGCGCTTGGCGGCGACCTCGAAATCGGGGGCGAGGAAGGGGTTGGCGAGCTGTCGGGAGATGACCGACTGCGGCACCACCCGACGCGATGCACCGGCGAGGTCCTCCGGGGGTTCCGACGGCGGTACCTCCTCCTCATCCTCCGCGACCTCGAAACCGGCGTCGCGGAGCAGGTCACGCTTGAGCGCCCGGGCCGCGTCCGAGAGGGGCGCCGCGGAGTCGAGCAGCTTCATCAGGGACATGTTGCGTGCCGCCGTGGTCGCCAGGATGACGGCGATGCCGTCGAGGCGCTTGAGCTCCTCGGCACGCCGGGTCTCCCCGATCGACCCGTCGGCCTTGAGTCGCGCCCGCTCCTCGCGCACCAGCACCGCGATCACCTGGAACGTGGTCCGGGTCGACGGTGTCACGCGCCCGCGCTGCACCGACGCCTCGACGTCGCGCACGACTCGCGCGAGCACCGGCATGATGCCCTCGTTGTCGTGATGGCGGGCCCGCCCCGGGCTGCGGGGCGATGTCCGACGCGCGCTCGACTGACGTTGGGCTCGTCGAGCCAAGAGTCCTCCTCCAGCGTTGCCGACCGGTCACGGTGGGGAGACGCCCCACCAGCCCCGCGGCCGGGTGGATAGGCGCCCATGAGGACGCCGAGCCGGTGCCACCGGGCACTGGGCCGGTCCCGCGGATCGTCGTGGAGATCGACGCGACGGACTCGAAACGGCCCGGCAGCCTGCCGGTGTCACCGCCACCAGGTTACCCCTTCGACACGCCGCCCGGATCCCCCGTACCCGGTCCCCCTGCCCCGGAGGTAGCCGGTGTGTCCGTGTGGCCGACCGGCGGCAGGCCGTGGCGGACGGCGACCGGGTGACCCGGCCCACCCCTCCGGCACCGTCACGGGCTCCCCTCGGGCGAACGCGTGGGGGCTCGTGCTCGACCGTCACCAGTTCGCGAGCTGACGGGTCCTGCCGTCGATGATCTCGGTGACCCGGTCCGCGTCGACGAGGTGATCGCGGTTGTGCGTGACCATCACGGTGGTCAGGTCACGCTCGGTGGTCAGCTGGCGGAGCAGGGCGAGGACGGCTCCCCCACGGTGGGTGTCCAGGGCACTGGTGGGTTCGTCCACCAGCAGCAGCGAGGGCTGGTTCATCAGGCCGCGGGCGATCGTCACTCGCTGCCGCTGGCCCCCGGAGAGCTGGTGCGGACGCCGGTCGGCCTGGGCGCCCAGACCGACGGCGTCGAGCAGGTCGATGGCCCGGCCGCGCGCGGCGTTCATGTCGCGGCCGGCCAGGTGGGCGACGACCAGGAGCTGGTCGACGGCGGTGAGGGAGGCGAGCAGGTTCGAGCTCTGGAAGACGATGCCAATCTCCTCCCTACGCGCTCGTGCGCTCTCCGGGCGGCTCAGCCGCGTGAGGTCGCGGCCGTCGAGCAGGACCTGGCCGGAGTCCGGGCTGATCAGGGTGGCCGCGACGGCCAGCAGGCTGGACTTGCCGGATCCGGAAGGCCCCACGATCGCGGTCAGCGTGCCGGGCTCTGCGGTGAGGCTGACCCGGTCGAGGGCGGTGAGCCGCCGGTCACCGTCGGGGTAGGTCAGGGTGACGGCGTCGAGGTGGAGGGTCATCGAGCACTCCCAAGAGCGGTGAGGGGATCAACATTGGTGACACTGCGCAGCGCGACGGCTGCGCCGCCCAGCCCGAGCACGATCATCACCACGGCGGGGAACAGCAGGGTGGGCAGGTCGAGGACGAACGGGACGGCCGTCCGCGCCAAGGCTCCGATGCCCGCGGCGGCGGCCGTGCCGATGACGGTGCCGGCACCGAGCAGGGCCAGTGCCTGCCCCAGGGCATCCCTGAGCAGGTAGCCGGTGGAGGCGCCGACGGCCTTGAGGATGGCGATCTCGCCGCTGCGTTGGACGGTCCACACGGTGAAGAAGGCACCGATCACCAGGGCGGAGATGGCGAACAGCAGGGCCCGCATCAGCTGCAGGGAACCGTTCTCCGAGGTGTAGGCGCCGATCGCGGGCAGCGACGCGGAAGGTGTCACCGTGACGGTGTCCAGCCGCTGGTCGGCACCGCCGAGGTCTGCACCGAGCGTGGTCAGGGCCAGGACGGTGGCCGTCCCCGGCGGCTGCCCGGTGCCCGGCGAGTCCGCGGTGGACGCCCACACCACCGGGGCGTGGGAGAACTCGTCGTCGCCCGACACGGCGGCAACGCGGACGCGCCGTCCGGCGAGGTCCACCTGGTCGTCCGCGGACACGCCGAGGGTCGTGGCGGCCTTGGTGGACATGACGACCCGTCCGGTGCCGACCTGCGGGGCCAGCGGTGAACCCGGGGGAAGGGCGAAGACGGCGACGCCGGCGGTGCGTCCGCCGGCACCGGCGCGGCTGATGGTGATGGTGATGGGGTCGGCGCGCACCACACCGGGGACCTGGGACCAGTCTTGCTGGACGGCGGCGGGGAGGGCGGACTCGGTGAACGAGAGCTCCTGGCCGTCGGCCGGGGCCGAGAAGACCAGGTGGTCCACGGGCAGGTCGGTGATGGCGGAGGTGTTGGCCCGGCCGAGGCCGGCGGTGAGGCCGGACAGCAGGACGACGAGCATGGTGATGAGGGTGACGACGGTGCCCATCAGGGCGAACCGTCCCTTGGCGAAGCGGAGATCTCGGATGGCGACGAACACGCCGTGGTTTCCTTTCGGGATGCGCCGGCCAGGCACACTCGCCCGTGCGACGGGCTCGGTCGGCCGACTCCGCCGCGGTCTGCGGCGTCAGGGTCAACGCTCCTCGATCCGGGGTGCCGGCCGCATCCAGCCTGCGAACGGTTCCCGCGCGTCGAAGGAAGCACTGCGGGCTCAACCATTCGATGGATGCCGCACGGCAGGTGTGCGCCGTAGTCTGGTCAGGACATGAGCCATGGTGCGATCCAGCCACCCATCGCAGTGTCCGCCTCGGGGCGCACACCGGCGCCGGTCCCGGTACTGCTCCGCCAGGGCCTCCACCTGTTGGTCGCGGGACTGCTCGTCCTGGCGGCCGGACGCGGCGTCGTCGGCCGGGGCGGGGGGTGGCCTTGGGTGGTGGCCACCGCCGTGCTCGTCGGGGTGCTCTATTTCGCCGGACCGCGCTCGGCCGCCGTCGACCGGTCGGCCCGGACGGCCGGCGTCTGGCTCGCGCTGCTGCTGTCGGTGTGGCTGGTGATGCTGGCACTGACCCCGGACGCCATCTATCTGGCCTTTCCCTGGTCATTCTTGCTGCTGCACCTGCTTCCACGGCGAGCCGGGCTCGTGGCGGTGGCCGTCACGACCGCGGCTGCGGTCGCGGGATTCGCATGGCACCACCACCAGCTGACGGCGGCCATGGTCATCGGCCCCGTGCTGGGCGCCGTGGTCGTGATCGCCACCGTCCTGGGCTACCAGGCACTGCAGGCGGAGTCGGAACAGCGACGACGTCTCATCGTCCAGCTCGGCCGGACCCGGGACGAGCTGGCCGCCGCAGAACGCCGCGCCGGAGTCCTGGACGAGCGTGAGCGCCTGGCCAGGGAGATCCACGACACCCTTGCCCAGGGGCTCTCCAGCATCCAGCTGCTCCTGCAGGCGACGACCCGCTCCCCCGACCCCGCCCGCACCGCCACCCTGGTCGAGCAGGCCCGCCAGGCCGCCCAGGACAACCTGGCCGAGGCCCGTCGTTTCGTTCGCGCCCTGAGCCCGGTCGACCTGACGGAATCCGCCCTGCCCGCGGCCCTGGAACGACTCTGCACGACCACAGCGGCCCGGAGCGGCATCGACGTCACCTTCCACCACGAAGGGTCGCCCATTCCGCTGCCGACCCCGGTCGAGGTGGCCCTGCTGCGGATCGCCCAGGCCTCCCTCGGCAACACCGCCCAGCACTCCGGTGCCACCCGCGCCGACGTCACCCTCACCGTCATGGACGCCGCGGTGGCGCTGGACATCGTCGACGACGGGGTCGGATTCGACCCCCTGACGCTGAGCACCGACGACCCGGTCGACTCTCGGGAGGGTGGTTTCGGCCTGCGGTCGATGCGCTCCAGGACGGCTGAGCTCGGCGGGTCCCTCAGCGTGGAGTCCCGACCCGGGCACGGCACGGCGGTCTCCGTCCGCTTCGACAGGGTCGACATCACGGCCGCGACGGGCCGGTCCCGGTGACCGCCATCCGTCTCCTGCTGGCCGATGACCACCCCGTCGTCCGCGCCGGCCTGCGAGCCGTCCTGGAGGTAGAGCCCGACCTCGTGGTCGTCGACGACGTCGCCACCGCCGAAGCCGCCATCGAACGGGCCGGCGCGGGCGACGTCGACGTCGTCCTCATGGACCTGCAATTCGGCCCCGGCCTGGGCGGCGCCGCAGCAACCAGGCAGATCACCGCGCAGCCCGCCGCACCACGCGTGATCGTCCTCACCACCTATGACACCGAGGCCGACATCATCACCGCCGTCGAGGCCGGCGCCGCCGGCTACCTCCTCAAGGACGCGCCGCCCGAGGAGCTGGTGGCGGCGGTACGAAATGCCGCCGCGGGCCTGTCCGCCCTCGCCCCGGCCATCGCCGGCCGGCTCATCGACCGGATGCGTGCCCCCACCCAGTCCCTCAGCAGCCGCGAGACCGAGGTACTCGTGCTGGTGGCGGCGGGCCTGCCCAACCAGCAGATCGCCCAGCGGTTGTTCGTGTCCCAGGCCACGGTCAAGTCTCACCTGGTCCACATCTTCACCAAGCTCGACGTGGATTCGCGCACCGCAGCCGTCGCCGCCGCCGTTGACCGAGGCCTGATCCGACACAGCAGCCCGTCCGCGTGAGACTCCCGGTCCGATGCCGTGCACCCACGTGTTCGTGACCGAGGTGGCACCCTGCGGTGGGCAGACCAACCGGTGGTAGGACTCGACGATGTCGCCGTCACGAACACGTGCCATACCGATCGTGCGGACCGAGGACCGAGCGTGGTTCGCCACCTCGAAGTCGATGGCGGTGAAGTTCAGGGGCATTGCCGCACCTTCGCACGGGCCACGGGGCTGCGTATGAGGCGAACGGATCACGCGCCGCCGCGATCCCGGAGAGTTCGGCGACGGCTCCCGTGGGCCGGACCTGCACGCCGGCATGACGTCGTGCACGAATCCTCATCGTGACGTTCTCGCCGCACGGATCACCTCCGACCCCACGCGAAGGTGGGGCGCCGGGGACCTCCGGGCGCCCCTTCCGTGTTCAGTCGGCCTGCTCGCCGGTGCCGACCGCCTTCACTGCGGTGCCCGTGGCGATCTTCGCCCCGGTGGCACTGACCTGGATCGCGAAGTCCACCTCATTGGTGGAGCCGCGGTACAGGCTGAACCGGTTCTCCGGGAAGTGGCCGGGACCGGTCTCGTTGTCGAAGTAGATCGTGGTCTCCTGGCCGGCCGGGAGTTGCACCCCATCGAGCTTCTGGTAGTAGGCCTCCTTCTGGCCGGTGGTGACGTCCGTCATCTCGTAGTAGGCCTCGAACCCGTCCAGCGCCGTGGTGCCCGTGTTCTTCAGGGTCAGCTCCAACCGGTCGGTGATCGCCTTGCCCGTGGCGGGGTCGACGTTGTCCTCGGCCGCCGCGTACGTGATCTCCAGCGTCGGCTCCGTAGCCGTCTTGACAATGGGGTTCGACGTCACCGGCAGCACAACGCCGGCAGTGGTGGCGGTGGGGGTGCCGGCGGCGCCGGCGCTCGTGGACGTCGTCGTCGGGCCGGCCGTCCCGCCGGCCGCCGAGCAGCCGGCCAGCGCGGTCGCGACCAGGAGCAGGCTTGCGGTGACGCCGACGAGGGTCTTGCGGGATGCGGTGTTCTTCATGGGGTTCTCCTGAGCAGTCTGGTTCGGGTGGTGGTGCGGACGGCAAAGCTGACGGCGGCGATCGACGCGGCCCCCAGTGCGATGACATTCGCCGACGTCGCAGCCACGACGGTGGCCACGGGTTGCTGGTTGAACGTGTCCTTGATGCCGAGGACGGCGAACGAGAACCGTTCGAAGTGTTTGGTGACGGAGGAGATCTCGAGCGCGTTACGGGCAGCGTCGAAGCCGGCGAAGTTCGCCAGCACCGCCTGCTCGTCGGGCTTGGCGATCTGCAGGCTCTTGAACAAGCCGCCGGGGACCTGGTTGTCGGGGTCCATCGTGTCGCCGATCTGGGGGATGATCAGCACCACGGTCAGCCACGCCACCAGGGCGATGATCAGTGCGGTGCTCAGTCGCTTCGTCGATGACGCGAGGCCCACCGCCAGCGCGCTCCACGCCACCAGGTAGACCCAGGCCGCGAGGGCACTGATGAGGATGCGATCCACGTCGACGCCCGGCAGCGGGGCATGACCCACGACCGCGACGGCGGCCGTGACGGAACCGAAGATCACGGCGACGGCGACCAGCCACGCAACCGCCAGTGCAGCGACCTTCCCGGCCGCGAAGGCGTACCGCCCGACCGGCCTGCTGAAGATCAGGTCGAGGGTGCCGCGCTGCTTCTCCCGCGCGATGGCGCCGTAGCCCATGATGATCGCGAACAGCGCCCCGAGAATCTCCACGTACTCGATGCTGCCCCGGAGCATCTGCAACGGGTACAACTGCGGTTGTGGCGGGACGGTGGTGTTGCCCGACGCCTGGAGAGCAGCCAGATAGGCGTCGTACTCATCGAGCGTCACCCGGAACGCCGAGGCCGACACCACCACCGAAATCACGACGGCGACCAGCACGAAGCCCAGGACGACCAGCAGGAAGCGGTTACGGCGCAGGTCGAGGAACTCCTTGCGCATCATGGTCACGGTGCTAGTCACGGAGAGCCTCCCGAAGTCGTTCACGTCGAGTCGAAGCCAGCACGACCAGTCCCACCACGAGGGGTAGCCCCACGGCGAGCAGGCTTGCGGCCAGGCTCCCGGTGGCATCCGGGTTGGCCGTGATGAGCCCGCTCGCGGTCTTGAACTGCTCGGTCACCGAGACCGGACCGAGGACGTTGTTGAGGGTGTCGAACCCGCCACCCGCCACCGCGACCGCGGGGACCGGGTTCAGCAGCGATACCGGGGTGGCGGCGGTCCCGATCTGTGGCAGCACGAACACCACGACACTCCACAGGCTGATCGGGACCAGCAGCGCCGTCGTCTCCCGTGTGCTGTACACGCCGGCCAACAGTCCCAGGACCGCGAACTCGAGCAGCAGCACCCAGGCGAGAAGGAAGAAGCCGCCGATCCGTGCGGAGTCCCCCACGCCGAGCGCGTGCTGGGTGATGACCGACACGCTCCCCCAGGTGATACCCGCGACGAAGGCGAGCACCGCCCCGAGCCACAACCCGATTCCGGTCACCTTGCCCATCACGTACGATCGCGGGCTCACCGGGCGGCTGAGCACCAGATCAACCGCCCGTGCCTTGCGGTCACGCAGCGCCGAAGTCACCCCGACCACGATCGCCATCAGTGCGCCGATCAGGATCAGGTAGATCACGGAGTTGCGCGTGTAGTACAGGGGTGAGACGTTCGCGAACGGGTCGGGTGCCCGCGTCAGGCCGGCCTGAACGGTCTTCAGCCACACGCTGCTCACCGTGGTGTTCGTCAGCCAGCCGATGAGACCGGACAGCGAGGCCATCACCACGAAGACGACGAGCATCACCAGGGGCAGCCGTTCCCGACCCAAGCTGACCAGTTCCTTCCTGGCCACGCTGGTCAGCGCCCTCATCGGACGACCGCCGATTCGATCCGCATGTAGATGTCCTCCAGGGATCCCTCGTCGGGGAACGAGCCCAGAGTCGCCGCGAGGGAGTCATGGTGGACGAGGTGCCCGTGGCTGAGAATGCCGATGCTGGTGCACGTCATCGTCACCTCGGACAGCAGGTGCGTGTTCATGAAGATGGTCATGCCGAGGTCACGGTTCAACCCGATGATGACCTCACGCAGCTGACGAACCCCCTCCGGGTCCAACCCGGAGGTCGGTTCGTCGAGGAAGAGCACGGTGGGCCGGTGCAGGATCGCCTGCGCAATGCCGACGCGCTGGCGCATCCCCTTGCTGAACGTGCCGACCCGGGCATCGTCGTGCCCCGTGAAGTCCAAGTACGCCAGCACCTCGTGAATCCGGGCGTCCGGTCTACGCACACCCGACAGGTGGGCGAAGAATCGCAGGTTCTCCATCGTGGTGAGGTTGTCGTAGAACTGGACGTTCTCGGGCAGGTACCCGATCAGGCGGCGCACCCGGTCCGCGTCCCGGACACAATCCGCGCCGGCCACGCGGACTGATCCGCGCGTGGGAGCCAGGAGCGTGGTGAGGATGTTCACCGTCGTGGTCTTACCGGCCCCGTTGTGGCCGAGCAGGCCGAAGATCTCGCCCGATGAGATGGTCAGGTCGAGGCCACCGAGGGCCGGCTTGTCGCCATAGGACTTCGCCAAGCCGACCGATTCGATCGCGATGTCGTTCATGAGCCACACGCTAGGAAAGTGATCCTGTGCAACCCCTGAGCGACCTCAGCCCCCGCATGCGGGCACGCCGAGAACCGCAGCAAGGGCCCGCCACGATTCGCGGCGGTGCTGGGCTTCCTTCGCCTGTCCGACCCGTCCGGCCCTTGTGGTCACAACGTGGCTGGGGTGTTGCCCTCGCGGTCGACGCACACTACTGTCCTGTCGTTACTCCGTTGGTGAACGCTCTGTTCCGCAGCGTGAAATGTCACGACATGACCGGCAAGGATGCCGGTCCCTGGGAGGACTCGTGGACAACCTAGCTGTTCTGGCACTACTCGCGGCGTTGCCGATTCTCATCGTCGGCACGCTCCTCATCGGATTGCGCTGGCCGGCCAAGTACGCCATGCCGGTGGGCCTCATCGCCGTCGTCATCATCGCGGCGGCCGTGTGGCGGATGAGCTGGACCGCCATCGCCGCCTCTGCGGTGCAGGGCGTGCTCATCGCCATCGGCCTGCTGTGGATCGTCTTCGGGGCGTTGCTGCTCCTCGAGACCATCACCAAGAGCGGGGCACTGGACTCCATCCGGGCCGGGTTCACCCGCATCAGTGCGGACCGCCGGATCCAGGTCATCATCATCGCCTGGCTCTTCGGTTCCTTCATCGAGGGTGCCGCGGGGTTCGGCACCCCGGCCGCGGTGGTCTCGCCGCTGCTCCTCGCCTTGGGCTTCCCCGCCATGGCGGCCGTCATGGCGGGCCTGATCATCCAGTCCACGCCCGTGAGTTTCGGCGCTGTCGGAACCCCGATGAACGTCGGCATCGGCACCGGCCTGTCGGGTACGGACGGCACGCTCGTCGACAACGCCGCTGCCCGTGCGGGCGTGCTCGGCCTGGACCAGAGCGAGTTCATCGCGCACACGGCCACTCAGGTGGCCACGATCCACGCCATCGTCGGCCTGCTCGTGCCGCTCTTCATGGTCACCCTGATGACCGGATTCTTCGGCGAGAAGCGCGACTTCCGGGCCGGCCTCGCCGTCGCCCCCTTCGCTCTCTACGCGGCGCTGGCGATGATCCTGCCCTACCTGACGGTGGCCTACCTGCTCGGCCCGGAGTTCCCCGCCCTGCTCGGCGGGTTCATCGGGCTGGTGGTCGTCATGTTCACCTCGTCCAGGGGCTTCCTCATGCCGAAGGACGTGTGGGACTTCCCCCCGCGTCGGCGATGGAACCCCCGATGGATGGGCACGGTCAACCCGGCCGAGGAGGCGGCT
Organism: Georgenia sp.; assembly: GCF_054605595.1. Taxonomy (NCBI): domain Bacteria; kingdom Bacillati; phylum Actinomycetota; class Actinomycetes; order Allobogoriellales; family Allobogoriellaceae; genus Georgenia; species Georgenia sp. The sequence goes on from NZ_JBTSDU010000066.1 coordinate 13,145, forward strand.
CACCTCACCAAGCGGATGTCGATGGCCCGCGCCTGGTCGCCCTACGTCATCGTGGCCCTGCTGCTGCTCGTCACCCGCAACATCCCGGCCGTCAAGGCCTTCCTCACGGGTCCAGCGGTGATCAAGGTCCAGGACATCTTCGGATCCGGGATCTCCCAGAACATGGACCTGCTGTACTCCCCGGGCGCCATCTTCCTGTTGGCGATCCTCATCACCTACGTGCTGCACCGGATGCGCGGCAAGCAGATCGCCTCGTCGTGGAAGGTGGCCAGCAGCCAGCTGCTCGGGGCGGCCTTCGCCCTGCTCACCGCGCTGCCGCTGGTCCGGATCTTCATCAACTCCGGCACGCAGTTCAACGACGCCGGCTACGCCTCCATGCCGCTGACCCTGGCGGAGGGCGCCGCGACGGTGGCCGGGACCAACTGGCCGATCCTCGCACCCGCCATCGGGGCGCTGGGCGCGTTCGTCGCGGGCTCCAACACCGTGTCGAACATGATGTTCTCGCTGTTCCAGTTCTCCACCGGAGAGGCGATCGGGGCCGCCAGCCCCGAGACGGTGGTGGCCGCCCAGGCTGTCGGCGGCGCCGCCGGCAACATGGTCGCGGTCCACAACGTCGTCGCCGCGGCCGCTACCGTCGGCCTCCTCGGCCGCGAGGGCGACCTCATGCGCAAGACGATCCTGCCCATGACGTACTACGTCTTGGCTGCCGGAGCGATCGCGTACATGTGGATCTTCGGGATCGGATTCAACATCGGGCTCGTCGTGTTCGTCCTCGTCTACCTCACCCTCGCGTTGACCGCGTGGAAGCTCTGGACCGCGCCGCTGACGGAGAACAAGGAGCTGCAGCTCGCGAAGATGTGACCCTTCCGGCCACTTCCACGGCCGCGTGCTCGAAGGACGACGGGACCCCCGGCCACCATGGTCGGGGGTCCCGTCCCTCGAGCCACGCACGATCTCCAGGGAGAGGACCCCTACCCAGGGCGCGACCGGCCCGAAGGACGGGTGCACCTGCCACCGCCACGACGGCCGGCACGGCCCACCACCCACGACGGCCGGCACGGCCGCCCCACGCACGACGCAGCGGCGCCGCTCGCGCGACACCGCTCCCGAGGTTCCTCGGTGCTCCGGCCCCGCCCTGCAGCTGGGCCGCGGACTCAACCCTCACACCCTCCCCCGCCGCAGGCGCAGGTGCCGTGCCCGCCGGCGGCCTCGGGGGCCACCACGGCACCGGTGCCGGCGGAGGCTTCCGCCGGCACCGGGCCGGCACCGGACCGGCCCGCCTTCGGCCGTCTCGGGTCCTTGCGCGGTGGGTTCTCCAGGAGCGTTCGCACCGGCAGCCCGCGCAGGGATGCGTCGAGCACGAGGATCATGTGCGCCGTCGCCATGTGCTTGCCCTGACGCCCGAGGGCGTCGGTGATCTGGAGCAGGCAGCCGGGGTTGGAGGTCACGAGCAGCTCGGCCTGGGTGGCCGCGACGTTGGTGGCCTTGCGGTCGCCGAGCTCGCGTGCCGGCTCGGGGCGCACGAGGTTGTAGATGCCCGCCGACCCGCAGCACAGGTCGCCGTCGGCTATCTCCTTGACGGTCACTCCCGGGATCCCGCGCAGGAGCCGGCGGGGCTGTGCCCGCACGCCCTGGGCGTGGGAGAGGTGGCAGGCGTCGTGGTAGGCGAGCGTGACCGGCAGCGGGTGCCGCTCGGCGACCGGGCCGAGCTCGACGAGGATCTCGGAGATGTCGCGGACCCGCTCGGCGAACGCCCGCGCACGCGCTGCGTAGGCGGGGTCGTCGCCGAGCAGGTGCGCGTAGTCCTTCATCGTCGACCCACAGCCCGCGGAGTTGACGACGATGCGTTCGACGCCGGCGTCGCTGAACGCGTCGATGAGCGCCCGGGCGTAGCGCAGCCCCTCCTCCTCGCGGCCGGCGTGGACCGACAGCGCCCCGCAGCACTGCTGCGCGGGCGGGGTGACGACGTCGCAGCCCTCCATGTTGAGCACGCGCACCGTGGCGGCGTTGACGTCGGGGTAGAACTCGCGCTGCACACAGCCGAGCAGCATGCCCACCGTCATCCGGTGCGGGCCCTTGGCGGGCATGACCTCGGGGATGCGGACCTGACGCTGTACCGGCGGCGCGATGGCCTCCATCGTGGCCAGCGTCGGGGAGATCTTCTCCAGCACTCCCGAGCCGCGAACGAGCTTGGAGAGCCCGCTGCGTTGGTACAGGGCGAGCGGCCCGCGCATCAGCCGGAGCCGGCCCGGCCGCGGGAAGAGGGCGAAGATCGCCTCCCGCACGGCCCGCTCCCCGACCGAGCGGTGCTGGGAGCCGCGCCGCTGGACCTGCTGGCGGGTGGCCTCGATGAGCTTGTCGTACTGCACGCCCGAGGGGCAGGCCGTCACGCACGCCATGCACCCGAGACAGTTGTCGATGTGCTCGACCATCGACGGGCTCATGGGCTCGCCCTCGAGCCCTTCCTTCATGAGGTAGATGCGCCCGCGGGGGGAGTCCATCTCCTCGCCCCACAGGTTGTACGTGGGGCAGGCCGGGAGGCAGAAGCCGCAGTGGACACAGTCGTCGATGAGCTCGCGGGCGGGCGGGTGGTGGTCGTCGAAGGCCGCCGGCGTCAGCACGTCCGGCAGCGTCGTGCCCGACTGCGCCGGCTCGACCGAGCCCATGGTCCCCTTCGTCGCGTCGACGCTCATCAGATTCCTCCCACGAACCGGCCCGGTGCGAGGTTGCGACCGGGGTCGAGCTGCGCCTTGATGCCCTGCATGAGGCCGAGACCGGCGACCGGCCCCCACACGTCCAGTCCGTCGCGCAGCTCGGCGGGGGCCGTCAGGACGACGACGGTGCCCTCCCGCGGCGTGGGCGCAACGGCGCGCAGGTCCGCCAGGACCGCGGCAACGGCATCCGGTGCGGGGGCGGTGAGGCCGACGTGG
>NZ_JBTSDU010000067.1:0-15921 GCF_054605595.1 Georgenia sp.
GCCCGGTGGAGCCTGGGGGAACGCGGCGCCCGGTGGGCCTGGGGGAACGCGGCGCCCGGTGGAGCCTGGGGGAACGCGGCGCCCGGTGGGCCTGGGGGAACGCGGCGCCCGGTGGGCCTGGGGGAACGCGGCGCCCGGTGGGCCTGGGGGAACGCGGCGTTTTCGTGAGGGCCGCGGTCGAGTGTGACGCTTGGGACCTTATCCGGGTAGCTATGACGTCCTAACTGACGCACTCGGCGTGGGGCTCTCCCGCCCGGGCCTCAAGCGTGTGCGGGGCCGCGACGCGGCGCCTGGTGGGCGGGTGTGTGGGGCTGCACCACCTGCTGCGCGGGGCGGCGTCCGTGCGGAGGCTCACAGGGCGGATGCGGGCCCCGGGGTTCGCGCACGGCCGGCCGGCTGGTAACGTGGCCGGGCCGGCGCGCGCGAGCGTGCCTGCCGGAGCGTGACGGGCGTCTCACCACGAGATGTCGGTCCGGATTGGTCAAGGTGCCGGTCGCTCTGGCAGAATAGCCCGGTTGCCTGGGGTAAGGCCTCAGGTGTCACGACTGCTGGACCGAGCGCCACCGCACGGTCCCACAAAGCATCACAACGACCTGCCCCGTGCCGGGGTCCCCGATCGGATTGTGTCGCCGAACGCGACACGCCCGAGTGCGGGGGTCGGTACAGGTAGCGGTACGAGAGAGGTTAGACGACGCCATGGCGGGACAGAAGATCCGCATCCGGCTCAAGTCCTACGACCACGAGGTCATCGACAGCTCGGCGCGCAAGATCGTCGACACGGTGACCCGCGCTGGTGCGACGGTCGTGGGCCCGGTGCCGCTGCCGACGGAGAAGAACGTCTTCGTCGTCATCCGTTCACCCCACAAGTACAAGGACAGCCGCGAGCACTTCGAGATGCGCACGCACAAGCGGCTCATCGACATCGTCGACCCGACGCCCAAGGCCGTCGACTCGCTCATGCGACTCGACCTGCCGGCCGACGTCAACATCGAGATCAAGCTCTGAGGATCCTGTAATGACAACGACTTCCCAGCAGGCTGCTGGCACCGCCGTCAAGGCGCTGCTCGGCACGAAGCTCGGCATGACCCAGGTGTGGGACGAGTCCGGGCGCCTCGTACCCGTGACCGTCGTCAAGGTGGGCACGAACGTGGTGACGCAGGTGCGCACCCCGGAGACGGACGGCTACGCCGCCGTCCAGCTCGCGTTCGGCGAGATCGACCCGCGCAAGGTGACCCAGCCGCTCAAGGGCCACTTCGGCAAGGCCGGGGTCACCCCCCGCCGCCACGTGGCCGAGATCCGCACCGGCGACGCCGGCGCGTACACGCTCGGCCAGGAGCTCACCGCGGCGGTGTTCGCGACGGGCCAGACGGTCGACGTCAGCGGCACCACCAAGGGCAAGGGCTTCGCAGGTGTCATGAAGCGCCACGGCTTCGCCGGCGTCTCCGCCTCGCACGGTTCGCACCGCAACCACCGCAAGCCGGGATCCATCGGCGGCGCGTCGACCCCGAGCCGCGTGTTCAAGGGCCTGCGCATGGCCGGCCGCATGGGCAACGACCGCCAGACCACCCAGAACCTCACGATCCAGGCCGTCGACGCCGAGCAGGGCATCCTCCTCGTCGCCGGCGCCGTGCCCGGCCCCAAGGGCGGCATCGTTGTGGTCCGTAACGCTGCGAAGGGAGCGTGAGCGCCATGACCGAGCAGAACGCTGTCTCCGTCGACGTGCTGGACGCCGCAGGCAACAAGGCCGGCTCCGCCGAGCTGCCCGCCGAGGTGTTCGACGTCCAGGCGAACGTCCCGCTGATCCACCAGGTCGTCGTGGCCCAGCTCGCCGCGGCGCGCCAGGGCACGGCCTCCACCAAAACCCGCGGCGAGGTCCGCGGTGGTGGACGCAAGCCCTACAAGCAGAAGGGCACCGGCCGCGCCCGCCAGGGCTCGACCCGCGCGCCGCAGTTCGCCGGCGGTGGCGTCGTCCACGGCCCGCAGCCGCGTGACTACAGCCAGCGCACCCCCAAGAAGATGAAGGCCGCCGCCCTGCGCGGTGCCTTGTCCGACCGGGCCCGTGCGGGCCGCGTGCACGTCGTCTCCGAGCTCGTCGACGCCGGGGCCGAGCGACTCACGGCGACGGCGGTCAAGGCGCTGCGCAACATCGTCGCCGATCGCACCGCGCTCGTCGTCGTCACGCGCACCGAGGAGACCACGGTCCTGGCGCTGCGTAACGTGCCGGCCGTGCACCTGATCTGGGCCGACCAGCTCAACACCTACGACGTCCTGGTCAACGACGACGTCGTGTTCACTTCCGGTGCGCTCGAGGCCTTCCTCGGCGGCCCGCAGGTCGAGGAGGAGTCCAAGTGAGCCTCGAGGCAGGTAAGAACCCCCGCGACGTCATCCTCAAGCCGATCGTCTCCGAGAAGAGCTACGGCCTGATGGACGAGGGCAAGTACACCTTCGAGGTGGACCCCCGCTCGAACAAGACCGAGATCAAGGTCGCGATCGAGAAGATCTTCGACGTCAAGGTCTCCTCGGTGAACACGGCCAACCGTCAGGGCAAGAGCCGCCGGACCAAGTTCGGACTGGGCAAGCGCAAGGACACCAAGCGCGCGATCGTCACGCTGCGCGAGGGCACCATCGACATCTTTGGCGAGGTGGCCGGCTGACGCCGGCCTGCCAGAGAAGATTGAGGATCGACACCCATGGGCATCCGTAAGTACAAGCCGACGACACCGGGCCGACGCGGTTCGAGCGTGGCCGACTTCGTCGAGATCACCCGGACCGAGCCGGAGAAGTCGCTGGTCCGTCCGCTCACCAAGTCCGGTGGCCGCAACTCCACCGGACGGATCACCACCCGGCACAAGGGCGGTGGCCACAAGCGCGCGTACCGCGTGATCGACTTCCGTCGTCACGACAAGGACGGTGTGCCGGCGAAGGTCGCACACATCGAGTACGACCCGAACCGCACGGCACGCATCGCGCTCCTGCACTACGCCGACGGCGAGAAGCGCTACATCATCGCGCCGAACAAGCTCAAGCAGGGCGACCGCATCGAGAACGGTGCCGACGCCGACATCAAGCCCGGCAACAACCTGCCGCTGCGTAACATCCCGGTCGGTACCGTCATCCACGCCGTCGAGCTCAAGCCCGGCGGCGGCGCGAAGATCGCGCGCTCGGCCGGTTCCTCGGTCCAGCTCGTGGCCCGAGAGGGCAAGTCCGCGCAGCTGCGGATGCCGTCCGGCGAGATCCGCAACGTCGATGCCCGCTGCCGTGCGAGCATCGGTGAGGTCGGCAACGCGGAGCAGTCCAACATCAACTGGGGCAAGGCGGGCCGCATGCGGTGGAAGGGCAAGCGCCCGTCCGTGCGTGGCGTCGTCATGAACCCGGTCGACCACCCGCACGGTGGTGGCGAGGGCAAGACTTCCGGTGGTCGTCACCCGGTCAGCCCGTGGGGCCAGCCCGAGGGTCGTACCCGCCGTCCGAACAAGCCGAGCGACAAGCTCATCGTGCGCCGTCGCCGTACCGGCAAGAAGCGCTGATAGGGAGAGGGCGACGACATGCCGCGCAGTCTGAAGAAGGGTCCCTTCGTCGACGACCACCTGCAGAAGAAGGTGGACGCCGCCAACGAGACGGGCTCGAAGAACGTCATCAAGACCTGGTCCCGCCGGTCCGTGATCACCCCTGAGTTCCTGGGGCACACGTTCGCGGTCCACGACGGACGCAAGCACGTCCCGGTCTTCGTCACCGAGTCGATGGTCGGCCACAAGCTCGGGGAGTTCGCCCCGACCCGCACCTACCGCGGGCACGACAAGGACGACCGCAAGGCCCGCCGCCGCTGAGGCGGCCGGTCACCCGAGCCAACACCGACAAGTAAGGCAGGAACATGGAAGCCAAGGCGCAGGCGCGATTCGTGCGCGTCACGCCCCAGAAGGCACGCCGTGTCGTGGACGTCGTCCGCGGCAAGCGTGCCGAGGAGGCAGTGGCGGTGCTGCGGTTCGCCCCGCAGGCTGCGGCCGAGACCGTGCGCAAGGTCGTCGAGAGCGCGATCGCCAATGCGCGGGTCAAGGCCGACGAGGCCAGCGAGGCCTTCGACGAGCGCAAGCTCGTGGTTCTCGAGGCGTACGTGGACGAGGGACCCACCCTGAAGCGGTTCCGGCCGCGCGCCCAGGGGCGGGCCAGCCAGATCCTCAAGCGCACCAGCCACATCACCGTCATCGTCGGTGAGGCTGAGTCCAAGGGTGCGGCCACCACGGCCGCCGGCACGAAGGGGAGGACTCGATAGTGGGTCAGAAGGTTAACCCGACCGGGTTCCGACTCGGTATCACCACAGACCACCGTTCGCGCTGGTTCGCCGACAGCACCAAGGTCGGCCAGCGGTACCGCGACTACGTGCGCGAGGACGTGGCGATCCGTCGCCTCATGTCCGCCGGGCTCGAGCGCGCCGGCATCTCCAAGGTCGACATCGAGCGCACGCGTGACCGTGTTCGTGTCGACCTGCACACCGCGCGTCCGGGCATCGTCATCGGCCGCCGCGGCGCCGAGGCCGACCGGCTGCGCGGGGAGCTGGAGAAGCTCACGGGCAAGCAGGTGCAGCTGAACATCCTCGAGGTCAAGAACCCCGAGATGGACGCGCAGCTGGTGGCCCAGGGCGTCGCCGAGCAGCTCGCGAGCCGTGTCTCGTTCCGCCGCGCCATGCGCAAGGGCATGCAGTCCGCCCAGCGCGCCGGTGCCAAGGGCATCCGGGTGCAGTGCTCCGGCCGACTCGGCGGCGCGGAGATGTCGCGCTCGGAGTTCTACCGCGAGGGGCGCGTGCCGCTGCACACGCTTCGCGCGAACATCGACTACGGGTTCTTCGAGGCCCGCACCACCTTCGGCCGCATCGGCGTGAAGGTGTGGATCTACAAGGGTGACCAGACCGAGAAGGAGTACGCCCGCGAGCAGGCCGACTCCGCCAACCGCGCCCCGCGCGGCCGCACCGGGGAGCGCCGTGGCGCTCCTCGCCGTGACGGCCCCGGCCGCGGGGGCGAGGCCCGCACGGACGCTCCGGCAGCGGCGGCTCCGGCCGCCGCGGCCGACTCGGCCGCCACCGGAACGGAGGCCTGAGCCGTGCTCATCCCCCGGCGGACCAAGCACCGCAAGCAGCACCACCCCACCCGTCGCGGCGTCGCCAAGGGCGGCACCTCGATCTCGTTCGGCGAGTTCGGCATCCAGGCGCTCGAGAGCGCCTATGTGACGAACCGCCAGATCGAGGCGGCCCGTATCGCCATGACGCGGCACATCAAGCGTGGCGGCAAGGTGTGGATCAACATCTTCCCCGACCGTCCGCTCACCAAGAAGCCCGCCGAGACCCGCATGGGTTCCGGCAAGGGCTCGCCCGAGTGGTGGATCGCCAACGTCAAGCCCGGTCGCATCATGTTCGAGCTGGGCGGCGTCGACGAGACCCTCGCACGCGAGGCCATGAGCCGCGCGCAGCACAAGCTCCCCATGAAGACCCGGTTCGTCGCACGCGAAGGTGGTGAAGGCTGATGGCCATCGGAACCAAGGGACTGGCACCTCAGGACCTGGACGGCATGGACGACGACCGACTGTCCGAGGAGCTGGACAAGGCCAAGGCGGAGCTGTTCAACCTGCGGTTCTCCGCAGCGACCGGCCAGCTCGACGACCACGGGCGTCTCAAGGCCGTGCGCCGCGACATCGCCCGCATCTACACGATCGTGCGCGAGCGCGAGCTCGGTATCCGCACGGCGCCGAGCACCGAGAAGTGAACGGGGCCGAAGTGAGCGAGAACACGACGCCGGACATCACGTCCGAGGAGAACGTCCGCACCCACCGCAAGTCGCGCCGCGGCTACGTGGTCAGCGACAAGATGGACAAGACCGTGGTGGTCGAGGTCGAGAACCGCGTCAAGCACGCGGTCTACAGCAAGGTCATCCGACGCACCGAGCGCGTCAAGGCGCACGACGAGACCAACGAGGTCGGCGTCGGTGACCTGGTCGTGATCATGGAGACCCGCCCGTTGTCCGCCACCAAGCGGTACCGCGTGGTGGAGATCCTCGAGAAGGCCAAGTAAGCGACGACCGCGAGGTCGGCCAAGCCCACCATCCGTTCGGCCAGGCTCGCCCTCGGCGAGAACCGGCACGACGACAGGAGAAATACGAATGATCCAGCAGGAGTCGCGGCTGAAGGTCGCCGACAACACCGGTGCGAAGGAGATCCTCTGCATCCGTGTGCTCGGTGGCTCCGGCCGGCGCTATGCCGGCATCGGCGACACCATCGTCGCCACCGTGAAGGCCGCCATCCCCGGCGGCAACGTCAAGAAGGGGGACGTCGTCAAGGCGGTCGTGGTTCGTACGACCAAGGAACGGCGTCGCCCGGACGGCTCGTACATCAAGTTCGACGAGAACGCGGCCGTCATCCTTAAGGCCGACGGCGAGCCCCGCGGTACCCGCATCTTCGGCCCGGTGGGCCGCGAGCTGCGTGACAAGAAGTTCATGCGCATCATTTCTCTGGCGCCGGAGGTGCTCTGACGTGGCGAAGATCAAGAAGGGCGACCTCGTGGTCGTCGTCACCGGCCGTGACAAGGGCAAGGAGGGTCGCGTCCTCGAGGTCCTCGTGGAGCAGGACCGCCTGGTCGTCGAGGGTGTCCAGCGCGTGAAGAAGCACACCAAGGTCGGCCAGTCCAGCCGCGGTGCGCGCACGGGTGGCATCGAGACCATCGAGGCCCCCATCCACGTCAGCAACGTGATGCTGGTCGACCCGGAGACCAAGAAGGGCACCCGGGTGGGCTACCGCACCGAGCAGGTCGAGCGCGACGGGCGCAGCCGCAACGTGCGGGTCCGCGTCGCGAAGCGCTCCGGTAAGGACATCTGAGCATGAGCGAGACCATCACCCCCATCGCGCCCCGCCTCAAGCAGCGCTACCGCGACGAGATCGTCCCCGGGCTCCGCGAGGAGTTCGCGCACGAGAACATCAACCAGGTCGCCGGTCTGACGAAGATCGTCGTCAACATGGGTGTCGGGGACGCCGCGCGCGACTCCAAGCTCATCGAGGGCGCCATCCGCGACCTCAGCCTCATCACCGGGCAGAAGCCGCAGGCGACCAAGGCCCGTAAGTCCATCGCGCAGTTCAAGCTGCGTGAGGGGCAGCTGATCGGCGCGCACGTCACGTTGCGCGGTGACCGCATGTGGGAGTTCCTGGACCGGCTGCTGTCCCTGGCGCTGCCGCGCATCCGCGACTTCCGCGGGCTCAGTGCCAAGCAGTTCGACGGGCACGGCAACTACACCTTCGGCCTCAACGAGCAGTCCATGTTCCACGAGATCGACCAGGACAAGATCGACCGCGTGCGCGGCATGGACATCACGGTCGTCACCTCGGCCACAACCGACGAAGAGGGGCGGTCGCTGCTGCGCCGCCTGGGCTTCCCTTTCCAGGAGGACTGAGATGGCCAAGACCGCCCTGATCCAGAAGGCCAACCGCAAGCCGAAGTTCGCCGTGCGCGGGTACACGCGGTGCCAGAAGTGCGGGCGCCCGCACGCCGGGTACCGCAAGTTCGGCCTGTGCCGGATCTGCCTGCGTGAGATGGCCCTCGCCGGGGAGCTCCCCGGCGTCACCAAGTCCAGCTGGTAACACTGACGTCGCAGGTCCCGAGAGGAAACCGCGACGAGGAAGGGCCGACGCCCGATGACAATGACAGACCCCATCGCAGACATGCTCACGCGTCTGCGTAACGCCAACTCGGCGTACCACGAGACGGTGACCATGCCGTACTCCAAGCTCAAGGCCGCCATCGCGGAGATCCTCAAGTCCGAGGGTTACATCGGTGCGTGGACGGTCGAGGATGCCGAGGTGGGCAAGAAGCTCACGCTGGACCTCAAGTTCGGCCCGAACCGGGAGCGTTCGCTCGCGGGCGTGCGCCGGGTGTCCAAGCCCGGCCTGCGCGTCTACGCGAAGTCGACCAACCTGCCGCGCGTGCTCGGCGGTCTCGGCGTCGCGATCCTGTCCACGTCCTCCGGTCTGCTGACCGACCGTGAGGCCCACAACAAGGGCGTGGGTGGGGAAGTCCTCGCCTACGTCTGGTGACCAGGGAAACGGAGAAGAACGATGTCTCGAATCGGTAAGGTCCCGGTCCCGGTCCCCGCTGGCGTCGATGTCACCATCGACGGGCAGGACGTGACGGTCAAGGGCCCCAAGGGCACCCTCCAGCACTCGGTCAAGGCCCCCATCACGGTCGCGCTCGACGAGAGCACCATCGTGGTCAGCCGGCCGGACGAGGAGCGCGTCTCGCGCTCCCTGCACGGCCTGACCCGCACGCTCGTGGCCAACATGGTCATCGGCGTCACCGAGGGCTACACCAAGGCCCTCGAGATCGTCGGCACCGGTTACCGCGTGCAGGCCAAGGGTTCGGACCTCGAGTTCGCCCTCGGCTTCTCGCACCCGGTGCTCGTCAACGCCCCCGACGGCATCACGTTCGCCGTGGCGGGCCCCACGAAGTTCTCGGTCTCCGGCATCGACAAGCAGCAGGTCGGCGAGGTCGCGGCCAACATCCGCAAGATCCGCAAGCCCGAGCCCTACAAGGGCAAGGGTGTGCGTTACGCCGGCGAGCAGGTCCGCCGCAAGGCCGGAAAGGCTGGTAAGTAGCGATGGCTATCTCGATCAAGGGCAAGGGCAGGACGATCGCCCGGGCACGCCGTCACCTCCGGGTGCGCAAGCGCGTCTCCGGTACGGCCGAACGTCCCCGTCTCGTCGTCACCCGGTCCGCCCGGCACATGGTCGCCCAGGTCGTGGACGACACGACCGGACACACGCTCGTCGCCGCCTCGACGCTCGAGGCGGACCTGCGTGGCGCCGGCGGGGACAAGACCGCCAAGGCCCGCAAGGTCGGCGAGCTGATCGCCGAGCGCGCCAAGAGCGCCGGTGTCGAGGCCGTCGTCTTCGACCGTGGCGGCAACAAGTACCACGGACGGGTCGCGGCGGTGGCCGACGGCGCCCGCGAGGGTGGTCTGACCCTGTGACCAAGCAGAGCGTACGAGAGCAGAGGAACATCTGATGGCTGCACCGCAGCGAAGCAGGACCGGTACCGGTCCCGCCACCGGCTCGGGCGAGAACCGCGAGAGCGGCCGCGGACGAGGTCGTGGCGAGCGCCGTGACAGCCGGCGCGGGGCCGAGGAGAAGAGCCAGTACATCGAGCGCGTGGTCACGATCAACCGCGTCTCCAAGGTCGTCAAGGGTGGCCGTCGCTTCAGCTTCACCGCCCTGGTGGTCGTGGGTGACGGCGACGGCACCGTCGGCGTCGGTTACGGCAAGGCCAAGGAGGTCCCGGCAGCGATCGCCAAGGGCACCGAGGAGGCGAAGAAGAACTTCTTCCGCGTCCCGCGCATCGGCCGCACGATCCCGCACGCCGTGACGGGCGAGGCGGCCGCCGGAGTCGTGTTCCTGCGTCCGGCGTCGCCCGGTACCGGCGTCATCGCCGGTGGCCCGGTGCGTGCGGTCCTGGACTGTGCCGGCATCCACGACATCCTGAGCAAGTCGCTGGGTTCCTCCAACGCCATCAACATCGTCCACGGCACCGTGGCGGCGCTGAAGATGCTGGAGCACCCGGAGTCCGTGGCCGCCCGTCGCGGGCTCCCGCTGGAGCACGTGGCCCCGGCCTGGCTCCTGCGCGCTCGCGCCGAGGGTGAGTCCAAGGTCCGCGACGAGAAGGCGGCCGAGACCGCCGTCGGGGCAGGTGCGTGATGGCACAGCTCAGGGTGACCCAGACCAAGTCCGCCATCGGCGGCAAGCAGAACCAGCGTGAGACGCTGCGTACCCTCGGCCTGCGGAAGATCGGCCAGTCGGTCGTCCGCGAGGACAGGCCCGAGGTCCGCGGCATGATCACCACGGTGGCGCACCTCGTCACCGTCGAGGAGGTCGACTGACCATGGCCGAGGCCAAGAAGAACACCGACGAGGAGTCGGCACCCCGCACGCTGCGGGTGCACCACCTCCGTCCCGCCCCCGGGGCCAGGACCGCCAAGATCCGCGTGGGTCGTGGTGAGGGTGGCAAGCGGGGCAAGACCGCGGGTCGCGGTACCAAGGGCACCAAGGCCCGGTACCAGGTGCCGGCGCGTTTCGAGGGCGGGCAGATGCCGTTGCACATGCGGCTGCCCAAGCTGCGCGGGTTCAAGAACCCCGCACGCGTCGAGTTCCAGGTCGTGAACCTGGACAAGCTCACGGTGCTGTTCCCCGAGGGTGGCGCCGTCACCGTCGAGGACCTGGTGGCCAAGGGCGCCGTGCGCGCCGACCGGCCGGTCAAGGTGCTGGGTACCGGGGAGCTTGGCGTGCAGGTCCAGCTCAGCGTCGACGCGTGGTCCGCGTCGGCGAAGGAGAAGATCGAGGCAGCCGGCGGGACCGTCTCCGCCCGGTGAACCTGAGCGTGGGCGGCCCGGCCCCGGTCGGGCCGCCCACGCTGCCGTCGTCCCCGGAGGGGACCCACCGGGGCGCGACCACGGTAGTGTGAACGCGGCCCGGGCTCCCCCCCCGACGAGCCGCCCGCCGGCGGGGTCACAGATCAACAGGAGGAAGATTGCTCAGCGCATTCGCCCAGGCGTTCCGCACGCCTGACCTGCGGCGCAAGCTGCTCTTCACGTTGGGGATCATGGCGATCTTCCGGCTGGGGACGTTCATCCCGGCGCCCGGGGTGTCCTACGGCAACGTCCAGCAGTGCATCGCCCAGGGCGGCACGGCCGACCTCCTCGGGATGGTCAACCTGTTCAGCGGTGGGGCCCTGCTCCAGCTCTCCGTGTTCGCGCTGGGCATCATGCCGTACATCACGGCCAGCATCATCGTGCAACTCATGCGTGTGGTCATCCCGCGCTTCGAGGAGCTCCACAAGGAGGGCCAGGCCGGGCAGACCACGCTGACGCAGTACACCCGGTACCTCACGATCTTCCTCGCCGTGCTGCAGTCCTCGGTGATCGTCACGGTCGCCAACAACGGCCTGTTCCCCGGGTGCACGACGGCCCCCATCCCGAACGACTCACCCGGCTCGCTCCTCATCACGATCGTCGCCATGACCGCCGGCACCGGCCTGGTCATGTGGCTCGGGGAGATCATCAGCGAGCGCGGTGTCGGCAACGGCATGTCGCTGCTGATCTTCACGTCCATCGTGGCGAGCTTCCCCTCCTCGCTGTTCTCCGTGGCCGGCGGCAGCGGCGGCGTCGTCGACCTGCTCGTCATCGTCGCGATGCTCCTGCTCGTCACGCTCCTGGTGGTCTACGTGGAGCAGGCGCAGCGGCGCATCCCGGTCCAGTACGCCAAACGGATGGTCGGGCGGCGCATGTACGGCGGCTCGTCCACGTACATCCCGCTGAAGATCAACATGGCCGGCGTCATCCCGGTGATCTTCGCGTCCTCGCTGCTCGCGCTGCCTACCCTGGCCGCGCAGTTCGGGGACCAGACCACCGGCTGGGTACGGTGGATCACGGTCAATGTCGCCGACTCGACCGCGCCGCTGTACATCGCCATCTACGGCGCGCTGACGATGTTCTTCGTCTTCTTCTACACCTCGATCACGTTCGACCCCGACGAGGTCGCGGACAACATGAAGCGCTACGGCGGCTTCATCCCCGGGATCCGGGCCGGGCGGCCCACCGCCGAGTACCTCCAGTACGTCATGTCGCGGATCACCACCGTCGGTGCCATCTACCTGACCATCGTCGCGCTGGTGCCCACGATCATCTTCGCCCAGATGAACATCACCCAGCTGCAACTGGGCGGGACCTCGATCCTCATCGTCGTCGGCGTCGGCCTCCAGACGATCAAGGAGATCGACTCCCAGCTCCAGCAGCGCCACTACGAAGGGTTCTTGCGATGAGTGCACGTCTGGTCCTCCTCGGTCCTCCCGGAGCCGGCAAAGGCACCCAGGCCGCCCGGATCTCCGGCCGCCTGGGGGTCCCCGCCATCTCCACCGGCGACATCTTCCGCGCCAACGTGGCCGATCGGACCGAGCTGGGAAAGCGTGCTCAGCGGTACATGGACGCCGGCGAGTACGTGCCCGACGAGGTCACCAACGCGATGGTGCGCGACCGTCTCGCACAGCCCGACGCCGCCGCAGGTTTCCTGCTGGACGGCTACCCGCGCACCGCGGACCAGGTCGACGAGCTCGACGACATGCTGGCCGCGGCCGGCCTCGTGCGCGACGCCGGCGTCGAGCTCACCGCCGACACCGACGAGGTGGTGGCCCGCCTGCTCAAGCGGGCCGCGGAGCAGGGCCGCGCAGACGACACCGAGACCGTCATCCGGCGCCGCCTCGAGGTCTACGCCGAGCAGACCGCACCCTTGGCCACCCGTTACGCCGACCGCGGCCTCCTCGTCCAGGTCGACGGTATCGGTGCCCTCGACGACGTCACGACGCGGCTGCTCGACGCCCTCACCCCCCGCCTGGGCTGAGGCCCGGCGGGAGAGGCAGCCATGGGCCGCGAGAAGATCGAGTACAAGACTCCCGAGCAGATCCGGCGCATGCGCCGGTCCGGCCTGGTGGTCGCGCAGATCCACGACGCCCTCCGGGCCGCCGTCGCCCCCGGGGTCACCACCGGCGAGCTCGACGACATCGCCGCGGGAGTGCTCGGGGCGGCCGGGGCCCGGTCGAACTTCCTGGGCTACTACGGCTACCCCGCGCACGTGTGCATCTCGGTCAACGAGGTGATCGTGCACGGCATCCCGGGGGACCGGGTGATCCACGACGGCGACCTCGTCTCCTTCGACTGCGGCGCGGTGATCGACGGCTGGCACGGCGACGCGGCGTTCTCGGTCGTCGTCGGCGCCGGCAACGAGGAGGACCGACTCCTCGTGGAGACCACCGAACGGGCCATGTGGGCCGGGATCGCCGCGCTGGCCACCGGCAAGCACCTCGGCGCGGTGGGGGACGCCGTCGAGGGCGTCGTCGAGTCCGTCGCCGAGGCCGGTCTCGGCATCGTCGAGGAGTACGTCGGCCACGGCATCGGCACCGCCATGCACCAGCCGCCCGAGGTGCTCAACTACCGCACCCGCGACAAGGGTCCGCGCCTGCGACCGGGCATGTGCCTGTGCGTGGAGCCGATGCTCACCGCCGGGTCCCCCGAGAACCAGACCCTCGCCGACGAGTGGACCGTGGTCACGCTCGACGGCTCCCGCGCCGCCCACTTCGAGCACACGGTCGCCCTCGGCGCCGACGGACTCTGGGTCCTCACCGTGCCCGACGGCGGAGCCGCCGCGCTCGGCGCCCTCGGTGTGCCGGTCGCACCGCTGGACTGACCGGCCGCACGACCGCACGAGCCGCTGGACCGACCGGCCGCACGACCGCACGAGCCGCTGGGCCGACCGGCCGCACCACCGGGCGCACCACGGCGGGCCGCCCGCCTCACCCTTGCCTCACCCGGGGGGCGCCGCACCGCCGGATCCCACCGCCGCCGCCCACCCCGGGAGTCACCCGGGCCGTTCATCTC
Source organism: Georgenia sp. (assembly GCF_054605595.1). Taxonomy (NCBI): domain Bacteria; kingdom Bacillati; phylum Actinomycetota; class Actinomycetes; order Allobogoriellales; family Allobogoriellaceae; genus Georgenia; species Georgenia sp. The sequence continues at coordinate 13,448 of NZ_JBTSDU010000067.1, forward strand.
GCCGTCACCCGGCCCAGGTGACCCTGCAGGTCCCGCGGCTGGTTGCCTGGAGGGGTCGCGCCGGGTGCGCGACCCGTTCCTCCTGTGTCCCGCCCCCGTCGCAGGAGTCGTCGTGATGCCCCGAAATGAGGTCTTCGTTCCACCCTGCCACGTGGCGTCCGTGTCCTAGTGTGAGAAGCCATGAACCCGGCGGTGCCGGGAGATCCGGCGCCGTGCGGTCGACACAGCTGGGAGGCGGAGACGAGGATGGCGCATGTCTCCCCACCCGTCGTCACGACCCGGCCGCGCACCCCCAAGGACGTCGTGGTCGGCCCCGAACTGCTCGACCTCCTCTCGGCCGGGGCGCCCCTGACGGTGCTGCGGGGGCCCCGCGGCTACGGCAAGACCACACTCATCGGCGCCTGGCTCGACGCCCGCCCGCCCGAACGCTTCGCCTACCTCCGCCTCACCCACGCATGCAACGACCGCCTGGTCTTCTGGGAGGGCCTCGAGAGCGCACTGGCCGAGCACGGCGTCCTGGCCGCACGCACCGCCGAGGACCAGGACGACGACGCCCGCGCCCGGGTCCTCGGCGAGCTCGCCGTCCTCACCGGGCCGGTCACCATCGTCCTCGACGACTTCCACCACGCCGGACGGGACGAGGCCGCGGCGGAGATCGACGAGGAGCTCGTCGAGCTCGTCCGCCAGAACGATCGCCTCGACCTCGTCGTCGCCACCCGTGCGACCCGGGTCATCGAGACCACCGGGTCGCTCTCCATCGACGTCACGGTCGTCTCACCGGAGGAGCTGCGTCTGAGCGCGACGCAGGTGGTCGCGCTCGCGGAGCGGCTCGGGCACTCGCTGAGCCGGGGCCAGGCGGTCCTGCTCGCTGCGGGCTTCGGCGGGTGGCCCGCGGCGATCCGGGACCTGCTCGTCCGCTCGCACGGCGAGGGCGGCCACATCAACCTCGCGCTCGCCGACCAGTACATCGCCGCCATGGTGCGGGACCTGCGCCACGAGGCCGTGCGCTCGTTCATGCTCCGCACGGCGGTGCCCGAGGAGTTCGACGCCGACCTCGCGCAGCTGCTCGCGCCGGGGGAGAAGGTCCTGACGATCCTGGGCAACGTCCGCGCCGCCGGGCTGCTGCGCGAGGAGATCCAGGACGAGGGGCGGGTGTACTCCTACGCGCCGCTGGTCCGCCAGGCGCTGGTGCGCGTCCTGTCGGAGAGCCGGCCCGAGGACCTCCGCGAGGTCCACGCGACCCTCATGGAGTGGCACATCCACCAGGGCGACCACGTCCGGGCCATCATGCACGCGATCCACGCGCAGGAGTGGGCGCGCGTCGAGCAGCTCATGGAGGACCACTGGCCCCACCTCATCACGCAGGAGCCGTGGGAGCTCGTGGCCGCCGCGCAGCAGATCCCGGCCGAGGTCGCCGCGCAGCGGCCCCGGCTGCAGGTGGCACGTGAGGAGGTGGGGCCCGCGCTCCAGCCGCTCGAGGCGGACCTCGCGCTGCCGCTGTGGCCCACCGGCGACCTCCTGGGGCTCACCACGGAGATCAGCTCGGTCGGGGCGCGCGGCGCCACCGACGGCACGGCGCCGGCCCTGCTGCAGTGGGGCGTGGCGGCCATCCTCGCCGGCGACCTCACCACCGCCCTGTACGCCTTCGGCCGTGCCCGGGCGCGCGGGCAGCGCACGGGCGACGTCATCGGCGCGCTCCGGCCGGCCACCGTCGGGCTGGCCGTGACCCACGCGCTCCTCGGCGAGGTCGACATCGCACTGTCCTGGCTGGGTGACGAGGCGCTGCGCGGCACCGAGGCCGAGCCGCCCGGTCGCGACGGCCCCGACCTCATGGTCGCCGGCGTGCGGGTGACCCGCGCGATCGTCGCGCTCGAGACCCTCGCCGACGATCTGGCGGAGGTCGTCGCCGACCTCGGGGAACGGTCCCGGCGGGACGAGGTCTGGTCGCTCATGGTCCTGCTCAAGGCGAGCTGCGCGACCATGACGGAGGATGCCGCCGGCATCACGCGCTGGGCGGCCAACCTTCGTTCGGCCCGGCACTACCTGCCCCACGGGGGGCTGACCGAACTGCTCCTGCGGGTCGGTCTGGTCGAGACGCTCCTGGTCGGCGGCATGATGCCTGCTGCCCGGCAGGCGGCCGCCGACCTCCCGGCGCTGGCCGTCTCGACCCCGGTGCTCGCCCGGCTCGCGCTCGCCGAGGGGGACCCGGCGCGCGCCGTCGCCCTGGCCCGCTCGGTGCTGCCGCACCCGCGGCTGACCCAGCGCGCGGCGATGTACTGCCAGGTCGTGCTGGCCGCGGCCCACCACGTCCTCGGGGAGCGGCTCGCCGCCCGGCGCGCCTTCGACGAGGCGGTCGAGATCGCCAACGGTTCCGGCCTGCGCCGACCGTTGACGTCCATGCCGCTGCCGACCTTCCTCGCCCTGGCCGACGGCAACCCCGGCGTGCTCGCGCTGTGGCGGGGGCGGGGGGGGGG
>NZ_JBTSDU010000068.1:0-15611 GCF_054605595.1 Georgenia sp.
CGGCAGGGCTCGAACAACAACCCGGAGACCCGCCACCAACCGGCGAGCACCCCCGACAGTAGAGCCACACACCCCCAAATGTCACATCCCGATAACGGGGTGTTGAGAACCCCGTTGCCGGAGCCGCGACTGCAGGACGTGTGGGCGGCCGCCGGCCGCCGGTGCGTCGGGCCGCTCGCGGACGATGCCTGCTGCATTCCGACTGGCGTTCAGGACGACGAGGAAGGGGTGCCCGGCGTCCGCCGTCGACCTCGACGACCACGCGATCGACACCTCGGTCGTGCATGGCCGGCCCGCGCGGGCGGCGGGGCGCGCGTATGTGGTCGCCGGGGTCGATGACGACGCCCGTTCGATCCACGACGTCGTGCGGGCGCTCAAGGCCGAGCAGGCGCGACGAACGGGCGAGCCGGTTGACGCGCATCACCTCGGGGGAGCCTCGTCCGCCTTGTCGGCAAGGCGCTGCCTCAGGTGGAGCGGTGGTTCTCGGCCTTCGGCCGTTCTTTGAAGAGTTGACCGGCCCCCGGGATCGCCCCGCGCTGAATCCGAGCCGCAGTGGTCGGCGGCTAGGCGACCGCGGCGCCGAATGCCTGATACAGGTCGCCAGGGAGCGGTGTAGCGAGCTCCCAGGTGATCGCCATGGGCCGTTCGCCGATGTGACCGCGGTACGTGCCCGGGCCGAGGAACCAGAAGGCGCGGTCGTCACTCCGCAGCCGAGCGAAGAGCAGGATCGACCGGCCGTTCCGCTCGTGGTGCCGGTAGCGCAGGCCTGTGGTGCTCTCCGCCCGGGTCGACGACTGGCTCTCCCAGTGGATCAGGGATGGGCTGATCGCGTAGTCGCGGTATCGCGTGGTCGGCGAGAAGCCGCCGCTGCTCTTGTCGAGCGTGAAGGCAAGCACATCCGCATCGGCGGCCTTGGCGTCGAGGACACCGCTTTGCCAGGCGAATGCCTTCGCACCGTCGACGAGGCCCAGGGCCGTGAGGATCTCGATGCGGGAGTAGCGGGCATGGAGCTGCAGCGGCGACTGTGGGTGGGTGGACAGCGGAACGTGGACGTGGTCGATCCGGGAGTCGAGGACTGCTGACAGTTCCGAGATCTCAGCCAGGACCTGGGGGTGCGCCCAGACCAGGTCGACCGCCTGCTGCAGGGTGGTGCCCCTGGACATCGCTTGGTCCGCGAGGCCGGAGATCAGCATGTGAAGGAGTCGGCGGTCGCGTTCCTGCAGCGACGAGACTCTCGGCGGCTCGCGCTGCGTTGCGAATCGCGGGTATGCCTCGGTGCGCGTGCGGTCGTCGACGTGAAGCAGGCGTCCGACCGCACGGCGGAGGGTCTTCTCGTTCGGTCCTTCGGGAAGGCAGGGAGCACCGGCAGCCGCACGAAGGTCGGACCACGAGCGGTTGCCGTCGTAGACGTCCTCGAGGTCGAGGCCGGACTCCTCCAGGAATGTGCCCAAGCCGAGATCACCACGGTCGCGACGAAGCGAGCGCAGCTCCTCGACCTTCGCAGGCCACCGCGACGGAATCGCTTCGCGCAGGCTGCGCAGGACTATCTCGGACGACTTGCGATCGAGCTGCATGTGGCAGCCGGCGGGCAGGAACGGGAACCCGGCGCTGACGGCGTGCTCGATGTCTCGTCGTGAGCCACCGAGCAGGGCTCGATAGCGACGATCGAATCGGAACTCGCTGCGGTGAGTTCCGACGAAGTCGAGGACCGTGCACGCGCCCTTGTCCGACGTCTTGCGGAGGCCCCGGCCGAGCTGCTGCAGGAACAGCGTCGGGCTCTCGGTGGGTCGGAGCATCAGGATCGTGTCGACGTCGGGCACGTCGACGCCCTCGTTGAAGAGGTCGACGGAGAAGACGATGCGCACTCGCCCGGCCGCCAGATCGCGTAGCGCCGACGTGCGCTCGGAGCGGGGACTGTCGCCCCAGACGGCTACCGCGGGGATGCCGTGACGATTGGAGTGTTCGGCCATGAACTGGGCGTGCTCGATGCTGACGCAGAAGCCGAGTGCGCGCATCGTCGTGAGGTCTGCGTGCGCGGCGACCTCCTTGACGACCGTTCTCGCCCAAGCGTCGGAGCTGGTGTAGAGGTTCGTCAGTCGGTCGACGTCGTAGCCGCGGCCTCGCCGCCACGGAATCTCACGGAGGTCGAGCCCGTCGTGCACCCCGAAGTAGACGAACGGCGCGAGATGCTGCTGATCGATGGCGTCCCAGAGGCGTAGTTCGGCCGCGATCCGGTCGTCGAACCACTGGAGGATCGGCAGGCCGTCGCTGCGTTCCGGTGTTGCTGTCAGGCCGAGGAGCTCTCGGGGACTCAGGCCGTTCAGGATGCGCTCGTATGAAGCGGCAGCCGCATGGTGGAACTCGTCGATGATGACGACGTCGAAGTGCTCTGGGTCGAGTGCGGCGAGCCCGTTCGCGTTGAGGCTCTGGATCGAAGCGAACACGTGCTCGAAGTCCCGGGGTCGCGACTGCCCGACCCACTTCTCACCGAACTGCGTCTCGCGAAGGGCATGCCGGAACGTCGCGAGACTCTGATCGAGGATCTCCTCGCGGTGGGCGATGAAGAGGAGGCGAGCCCTGCCGAGCTGCTTCCGAAGCCGCGCGTAATCGAGTGCCGCCATGACGGTCTTGCCGGTACCCGTGGCGGAGACGAGCAGGTTTCGGTGGTGTCCGTGTTCGCGCGACACCTCGAGCAGTTCGAGCAGGCGGGACTGGAATGGGTGTGGCCGGACCTCGAGGGGGCTCAGCATGACCTGCGGCCCGGCATCGGTGTGCCTCGCGCGCTGTCGCTCGGCGGTGAACTGCTCCGCGTCGTAGGGAACGAAGTCGCCACCCGACCAGTAGCTCTCGAACACCGCCCCGAACTTCGCAATGACATCGGGGTTGCGTGCGGCGGAGATCCTGACGTTCCACTCGAGGCCGGTGACCGTCGCGGACCGAGTCAGGTTGGACGATCCGACGTAGGCGGTCGAGAAGGGGTCGCGGTGGAAGACCCACGCTTTGGCATGCAGACGCGTCGAGCCGAGGTCATACGACACGCGGACGTCGGCGCCAAGGTCGGCGAGCTGATCGAGTGCTTCGCGCTCCGTCGAGTCGGTGTACGTCGTGGTCAAGACTCGGAGCCGCCGACCGTTCGCACAGTGCCGACGGAGGGCGTCCAGTAGCGGTCTCATCCCGCTTCGTCGGATGAACGCCATCACCAGGTCGATGGAGGCCGCCGACGCGATCTCCGACTGGAGCTGACTCCACAGGGTCGGCTCGCCCGGGGCGTTGGTCAGCAGCGTCGTGTCCAGGAGCGGGATGACGGGAGCGTCGAGTTCTTCGGGCTTGCCGTCCGGGCGGCGTCGAAGGATCGCGTTCAGCACCGACGCCGGCTCGACCAGCTGCGTGCTCTCATCGACCTCGGCGAGCTCGCCGAGCCGATCGAGCAGGCCCCGCGCGACGCTGACCGCCACGGCAACGCGCTCGGTCTCATCGACATCCAGGAGCGCGCGCTCAATCTGCTTGCTCACGTGCCAAGCGATGCGGTCCGCGGCATCGACGCTGCTCAGCGAGCGACGGCGTGAAGCGAGCGCGCTGGAGAGTTCGTCAAGCTCCGCCTGGAGACCGCGAGTGACAAGCGCCTCGTACAGGCCGGCCTCGAGTTCTCCCACGCGAAGGACGCTACACGCGAGCCCGGGCCAGAGAGGCGCGCAGAGGCCCGGGCGCTCGGTGCCGAAGCCACCCACCGAGCCGTGTCCGCCGCCCGTCGCTGCGCCGTCGAGCAGGCGTCGGCGTTCGTCGAGCGTTCGGTGGCACGCACCCGCAGCGGGCGCGCCGGCGTGCGGCAGGTCCGCACCAGCGGGATCGTCGCCGCGGCGTTCGAGGTCGACGGCAGCGATGGTTCGCTGCTGACGATCTTCTCCGCCCGTACCGTGCGGATCTCCCCGGTCACCGCCGCCTGGGCCGCAGAGTTCGCGACGACCCACGGTCGGTCGCCGTCGCGCAGAGACGATCCGGACACGTTCCCACCTGACCCACGCCACCCACCCGGACAAGGTGATCCGACCGCCGGCCCAGCCGTGGTCTTCGGCGAACAGCATTGGTCGGGGTCCGGTGGACCAATGGCATCGACGTCGACAGCACCCAGATCGACCCGGCCGCGGTGCTCGCCACCGTCGAGTGCGCCCTGCACGAACGCGCGCAGGCCGACGCCGCGCGACGGCGGAGGGCGGGCTCTTCACAATCGACGGCGTAGTTGGGGTCTGAATCTGCTGGTCGCCAGGAGCGATCTGGCGATGGTAGTTGGTGAGGTTGCGGGACCCGAGGGTCGAGCGCGCAGGCGCTCGAGGCGGCCGAGCCTTCTCCTACCGCTGCGAATCCCGCCGTCGAGATGCCGTGGGCCCGGACCTGGGTCACGTCACGACGGGAAGCCTTGCGGGTGTGCGCGATCTCGATGCAGCGACGTGATCGACGCCTGCCTGGTGACGCCGCCGCAGTCTCCTTGGGCGCGCATTCGCATGGCTGAGATCGGCGCAGCCGGTGTGCACATCCTGGAGGCCGCCATGACCGTCCAGCAGGTGGCCGACATGTGGAGTCCCTACCTGACGATGGCCGAGGGCATCAAGATCGCCGCCCAGTCCTTCCCCACGGACATCACACCACTCGCCTGCTGCGCCGACTGACACCGATATCGCCCACCGGCTCAGCGGTAGAGGCGCCTTGCGCGACCGCTCCTCAAGGGCGATGACGGGTGGTGTCATGACGGTCCGGGTGTGGCGATGGCGATGGCGGCTGCGGCCGCCTCGATCTCCCGGGTCGTCGTCCAGCGCCCCAGCGACAGGCGCAGGGCGCAGAGCGCGTCCTGTCGGTGCAGTCCCATCGCGGTGAGCACAGGTGACGGCTCGTCGCGTCCTGCGTGACATGCCGAGCCTGCCGATGCCGCGACTGCTGGCATCTCGGCGAGGAGGGCGAGGGCCGGGGCGCCGGCGATGCGGATGTTGAGAGTGTTGGGCAGGCGTTCGGTCGGGTGGCCGTTGAGGTGCGCGCGGCCGGGTAGGCGGTCGTGCAGCCGTTGCTCGAGCTGATCGCGCAGGGCCGTGAGCCGTGCGGTCTCGCCGCCTGCGAGAGCGTGCCCGGCGAGGTCGGCGGCTCGGCCGAGCCCGACGGCGTAGGCGAGGTTCTCGGTGCCGGCGCGCAGGCCGTGCTCCTGCCCACCGCCTGCGACGATGGGGTGCAGCGGCACGCCCGTGCGTACGTACAGGGCGGCGATGCCCTTGGGTGCGTACATCTTGTGCCCCACGACGGTGAGCAGGTCCACGCCGAGGTCGTCGACGTCGACGGTGATCTTGCCGGCGGACTGGGCGGCGTCGATGTGCAGAAGGACCCCGCGGGCGCGGGTGGTGGCCGAGATCTCGGCGATCGGCTGGATGGTCCCGGTCTCGTTGTTCGCATGCATGATCGACACCAGGACGGTGCCGGGGGTGATGGCCGCCTCCACGGCGCCCGGATCCACGCGCCCGGCGTCGTCCACGGGCAGGTAGGTGACGTCCACGCCGTGCAGCACCTCGAGGTCGCGGCAGGCGGCCAGGACGGCCGGATGCTCGGTGACCTGGGTGATGACGTGCAGGTGGTCGGTTCCGGCCGCACGGGCGGCCAGGACGGCGCCGCGGATGGCCAGGGCGTCGGCCTCCGAGCCGCTGGCGGTGAAGACGATCTCCGATGCAGCCGCACCGATGAGGGCCGCGACAGCGGCACGGGCCTGGTCCAGAGCACGGTGCGCCGACCCGCCGTAGGCGTGGCCACTGGAGGGGTTGCCGAACTCGACGGTCAGGTACGGCGTCATCGCCGCGAACACTCGCGGGTCGATCGGGGTGGTGGCGTTGTAGTCCAGGTACATCGGACGACCCTGTAGCCCCGGATGTTGTTCGCTCATGCTCGACACCCCCTCAGTGTCAGTGACTAGAAGACCAGGACCTTGTCAGCGGCCAACGTGTGGTCGGCCAGCTCCTCCATCGTGGAGCGGCGAGAGCCCTCGATGAGCATGGACTCCTGGATGCCGCGGGCGTCCATGCAAGTGCCGCAGCACAGGATCTTGCCGTCGTTGCGGACCACGGTGCCGAGCATGCGGTCGAGCTTGTAGTAGCCGTCCGCGGTCTTCTGGCCGCGGATGGCGGCCGTGACACCGTCGCCCATGAGGAACACGGTGACCTCCACGCCCTCGCGCTTGGACAGGGAGGCGGTCAGGCGGATGGCGTTGTACGTGGAGTCCAAGCCGTAGGCAGAGCCGTTGATGATCATCAGGAGGTTCACGGGTGTGCTTCCTTCGGGGCGGTGACCAGGCGATCGGGGATGGTGAGGATGTCGGTGTTCGGGCCGTCGTGGCGCCGGCGGGGCAGGCCGAATGGGCTGAGGCGTTCCGTTCGACACCGCGCGGGCGGGGTGGTGTACGGGCTCGTGACGGTCGCGGCTCGCGGGTTACGCGCGCTGGACGACGGTGCGCAGCGGGACCGCGTTGATCACGGTGAACACGAACGGGCACTTCTCGCGCGCGGCCTGCTGCCAGCGCGCCAGGGTGTCGTCGGAAACATCCGTGCCGACGGTGACGGTGACGGTCATCTGCTCGATCAGCGGCCCGACGCCCATGTCGTACACGCGGGCCACGTCAACATCTTGCTCGGCCACCACGCTCAGCTCGGTCAGGTCGACGCCCTCCATCGCGGCGACGGTCACCACGGTCGCTGCGTAGCAGGCGCCGAGGCCGGTGAGCATGTACTGCAGCGGGTCCGGGGCCAGGCCGCTACCGCCGAAGCCGGGGGCCACGTCCACGCTCAGCGAAGTCGTGTGCTCGCCGTGGGCCATGGATGCGGTGTACGCCGGGGTGCCCTCGGCGAAGCTCCAGGAGTCTTTGACGCGCTTGTGCATCTTGAACACGCCCGGGTCGGACTGGCCGCGCTCCACGACGGACCCCAGCACCCCGAGGTCAAGGTTGTTCTTCCTCATCCGTGACTCCTGTCCGCTATTCAAGCATTGCATTGAATAATTGACCGTACCAGACCGCGGACCCTCCGCGGCGTACTGTTCAAGGGATCAGTTGAGGGGGTGACGTGGAACCGCGTCAGTTCAAGGACGGGGTGTTCGGGCACTTCGCCCGCATCGGTGCGGCCCTCGGGCACGCCAAGCGCGTGGAGATCCTCGACGTCCTGGCGCAGGGCGAGCGGTCCGTGGACTCGCTGGCTCAGCAGATCTCCGCAACCGTCGCCAACACCTCACGGCACCTGCAGATCCTCGCCTCGGCGGGCCTGGTCACCCGACGGGTGGAAGGCACCTCCCGGGTGTACCGCCTGGCGGACCGGGCGGTCGAAACTGGCTACCGCGCCATGGTCGCTCTCGCCGAGCAGCACATCGCCGAGGTCTCCGCCCTGTCTGACGCGTTCTTCCGGCAGGCCGACGGCACCCGGCCCGTCACGTTCAGCGAGTTCGACGAGATGTCCCGTACCGGAGAGGTCGTCCTGGTCGACGTGCGACCACCCAGCGAGTTCGACGCCGGTCACGTCGAGGGAGCCGTCAACATCCCCGTCGCGGACCTGGCTACGCGCATGATCGAGCTCCCACCGAACGCCAGCGTCGTCGCGTACTGCCGCGGTCCCTACTGCGTCATGGCCGCCACCGCCGTCACCCGACTACGAGAGTCCGGCTACCAGGCCGTCCGCCTCGAGGGTGGCTACCCCCAGTGGCGCGACGCCGGACGCACCGTGGCGTCGTAGCCGGCCGTCACGCACTCGGCCCACACGGCGTCATCGCATCCGAGAAGGCGTCTGCGCGAGCACCACACCCGCGCTGCCGCTACACCCAACTACACCCTTGATCCGGAAGAGCCAGGTAAGCCTGCACACTCAGGGCGGCGTCATCCTGTTCCGGGGCTCCGGCGCGGACGCCCGCCGCTACCTGGAGTCCGACCGATCGCGGGCCGACGAGTATCACCTGGAGGGCGGGGTCGCCCTGGCGGAGTTCTCCGTGGTGATCGGCGCGGGCCAGATGCTCGGGGACGGCGCCCTGACGCCAGACGAGTATGCCCAATGGGTCGATTGGGTCAACCCGGGCGGACGCGGTACGTCGCGCGGTACGTCGGCGCGAGCGAACCTCGCGCTCGTCCTCATCCAGCGTCAGGAACTCACCCGGGTTCGCGTCGGCCTCGGCGATGCGCTGGTCGATGATCGCGGCAACCTCCGGCGACACATACCCATCATCGAGGGAGTCGTCGATCACCGCGCGCAACTCCCGGCGCGCGGACTCGTCGAGTCCGAGCACCTGCTCCCAGAGGGCGTGATCGACCTTGCGCCGATGCTGCCCGCGGACCCGGATGCTCGACAGGTCGGCGGGTGCCGCCGTTCACCCCTCCGGGCCGAACAGCCGGAGGAACTTTTCGTGCGGGATCACCACGCGCCGACGGCCTCGGCGCGGGTGACGACCAGCCTCCGCGAGTCGCAGGAGTCGTCCGGCGACTCCGGAGTCGAGGACGTGGAGCTTGGGGGCGTTGGCTGAACGGCTGGCGAGCGTCGTACCCCCGGCAGGGAGGAGGTCGTTCAGGAAGACGCTCTCCAGGAGCCAGACGTAGTCCCGGGCCGCGTGCGGATCGATCCCGACGTCATTCGCTGCGGCCGTTGCGTTGAGGACCTGTGCGGTCTGTCCCGCCAGGCGTTGGAGGAGGGCTGGCAGGGCGCAGGCCTGGCGCGCCTCACTCCAGCTCGCGGAGGTCCCGCTCGAGCGTCAGGGGGACGTAGTCGTCGAACCAGCGGTTGCGAGCGGCCTCCGTGTGCCGGGCCAGGGCGAGTGGGAGCCCGCCGCGATTGAGGTGCGCGATGTAGTCCTCGCGGTTGGTGGCCACAGCCGTCCCGTGGTCGCCAGGTCTGCTTCTGCGAACAGTCGAGCGAGCAGATCGGGTGCCGTCCCCTCGAGCTCGCTCTGTGCGAGCGGGTAGATCGTCATGCGGTGCAGCCGAGGGGTCGACGCCTGCGCGGCTACTGGCAAGGAATCGTGCCTGGCCGACCCTGTGAGGATGAACTGGCCCGGCCGTGTCGACCGGTTGAGCTGCACCTTGATCGCGTCGAGCACGGCCGGCGCGTTCTGATACTCGTCGATGCGGGTCAGCCCGCTGGAGGCGATCATCGCGGTCGGGTCCGTGGGCGTGGCATCGCGGGTCGCGACATCATCCAGATCGATGAGTGTCAAGGGCCATGGGTTTGTCAGATGAGCTCTCCGTGGAGGTGTTCGGCGAGCGTATGCAGCGCCGTTGACTTCCCGACGGCTCTCGGTCCCTCCGGAAGGGTGACCGGCTCGTCGGTGAGTCGGTCCAGCACGATGCCGAGCATGCGTCGCTCGACCAGGCCTGGGGGCAGATCCGCGCTCCGACCGGAGCGTGAGTTCCCTTTTTCGCGGACGATGAACCCCTGATTTCGAAGGGATCGATCCCCTGATCTCGTTGAGCTCGGGCCCTCGCTGCCTGGGTCTTCGCATGACGTTGCTGCGTTGGCGCCCGGGCAATTGGAGCAGAGCAACAGCGGCGCGTCGACCGACAACAGCAGGGACGGCCGTGAGCCTCGCACACCCCTCGCCGGACTCGAACTGCTACCGAATCCCAGGTCAGCACCGTGCGAGAAGCAGCGTCCCCGGCGTCGGCCACGAAGAAGGGCCCGCCACATGCGGACCCGCAGGTCACGGGCCCTTCGTCACGCGGAGGATGGGGGATTCGAACCCCCGAGGGCTTGCACCCAACACGCTTTCCAAGTCGTCCGAGGAGGTCGGGGCGGGGTGCAGGACGGGCGTTCGTGCAGGTCAGCGGCGTGCGTGGATTTCGGGCTCTCCTGACGTACCTGTGGGTGGTTTGGCGCGCTGTTGACGGGCGCACGCCGCTCTCTGCTTAGGTTTCTGGCTGTCGAAGGTCAGTTACCTGAAGAGCGGAGAACGGCGTGCGTAACGCAAGGTTATGGCGTGCCCTGATCGGGGTCGAGCAGGGCGTGGTCGTCGAGCGAGTCGAGATCGGCGACGAGGACGATGTGGTGACGGTCCATGTTCGGACCTCTCGCAGGGGCCGGGGGCGGTGCGGGGTGTGCCGGCGGCGCTGCCCGGGCTATGACGCCGGGGACGGGCGGCGGCGGTGGCGGACGCTGGATCTGGGCACGGTGGCGGCGTTCGTGGAGGCCGACGCCCCCCGGGTGAGGTGCCGGGAGCACGGCGTGGTCGTGGCGCAGGTGCCCTGGGCCAGGCACGGGGCCGGGCACACCCTGGCCTTCGACGACCAGATCGCCTGGTTGACGGTGCGGTGCTCGAAGTCCGCAGTGGCGGAGCTGATGCGCATCGCCTGGCGCACCGTCGGGGCGATCATCACCCGGGTCGCCGCCGACGCCCTGACCGGGGTGGACCGGTACGCGAACTTGCGGCGGATCGGGATCGATGAGATCTCCTACAAGAAGGGCCACCGCTACCTCACGATCGTGGTCGATCACGACACGAGGCGGCTGATCTGGGCGGCCCCCGGGCGGGACAAGGCCACGCTGCGGGCGTTCTTCGACGAGCTCGGTCCCGAGCGGTCCGCGCTGATCACCCACGTGTCCGCCGACGCGGCCAACTGGATCGCGGCGGTGGTGGCCGAGCGGTGCCCGAACGCGGTGCGCTGCGCCGACGCCTTCCACGTTGTCGCCTGGGCCACCGACGCCCTGGACGAGGTCCGCCGCGAGGCCTGGAACCGCGCCCGTGGGGCTGTGACCCAGCGCCGCGCCGGCCGGGCCACCGGCGACGCCCGGGCCCTCAAGCACGCCCGCTACGCGTTGTGGAAGAACCCCGAGAACCTCACCGAGAAACAGCAGGCCAAGCTCGCCTGGGTCGCCAAGACCGACCCGATGCTCTACCGCGCCTACCTGCTCAAGGAGGGCCTACGGCACGCCTTCGCCGTCAAGGGCGCCGAGGGCAAGGAAGCACTCGACCGGTGGATCTCCTGGGCGAGGCGCTGCCGCATCCCCGCCTTCGTCGCTCTCCAACGCCGGATCGTCAAGCACCGCGCCGCGATCGACGCCACCCTCGACCACGGCCTCTCGAACGGACTGATCGAGTCCACGAACACAAAGATCCGCCTCATCACCCGCCAGGCCTTCGGGTTCAAGAACCCCGAGGCTCTCATCGCCCTGGCCATGCTCTCCCTCGGCGGCTACTGCCCGCCCCTCCCCGGCCGCGCCAAGACGAAATGACCCACGGATCAGTCAGGAGAGCCGGATTTCGATGGAGTCGGGTGGAGGGGTCGGGACGGCGTTTGACTGCTACCGAAACTGCTACCAGGGAACGGCGTCGAGCCGCCGCCGTTCAACTCGCATCGGTGGCCTCGGAGCGACGGGTGTACCGGGATGCGAGGTACTCATCGACCCACGTGCGGCTGCTGCGCCACTGCCCGTCGTCGCCACGCTGCGCGCGCAGGCGTCCGCGTTGAGCGGCATTGCGCAGCGCAATCCGGCTGATCTCCTTGGTCTCGAGCGCGGCGAGCGGGACCAGGCGGGCAGGGCCGGCGAGGGCCGGGACGACGAACCGGTAGAGGTTGTCGAGCACCGTCCGGGCGATCAGCTCGGCCAGTGGTCCGGTGGTGCCCGCATCCGCGGCCCGCAAAGCATCCAGGTACCGAGGGCGCTCGCGCTTCTGGATGATCGCGGGTGCGTAGCCGAGCCGGGCAAGGATCAGGTTGAGGAGCAGGCGGCCCGTGCGACCGTTGCCATCAAGGAAGGGGTGGACCTGCTCGAAGCCGGCGTGGGCTTCGGCGAGGCGCTCCATCGGGTGGCCCCCGGCTCTCGGGATCGCATTGACGAAGTCGAGCCAGTCTCGGAGCCTCGGCTCGACCAGGGTGAAGGACGGCGGCCGCATCCCCCCGGGGAACGGGCGGATGTCGTGCCTTCGGAAGCTGCCCGGAGCCTCCTGCGGAGTGGCCTCAGGGTGGGGGGCGACGTCCCAGACCGGCCCCATGGCCATCCGGTGCACGTGTCTGACCTCGGTGAGCGTCAGGAGCTCGTCTGGCCCCTGAATGGTCGGCTCGAGAGCCTGTCCGTAGACCCACCGCGCGGCATCGGCGTAGCCCTTGACCTCCATGTAGTCCGCCAGCTGGCGGTCACCGACCGCCCGGCCCTCGATCAGGAGCTGCTCGACCTCACGCAGCACGAGGGTGTTGCCCTCGATGGCTGTCGAGTTGTGGGCCTCGTGCACCCACAGCTCGTCCCAGATGGCCCGGGCTTGGTCAGGCGTGGGGAGCCCACCGAGCCGGTCACGGACCTCGGCGATGGCAGCGTCGAGCCGGTCGTAGACGTCCTGGCGGGACGGACGGCCAGGTCCTCGCCGTGGGATGTTGCTGCGCTCAGCCATATCTAATTGGAGCACAGCAAACTCCCGGTGTCTGCTCATCCATACCTGAAGTTGCGACGCTCTGCCGTTTCGAATCGAAGCAGAGCAACATCGAGGTCAGCCCCAGAAGATCGCCGTCGGGTCCCGCTCGATCTCCGCCAGCAGCTCGGCGACCCGTGGGGTCGGCTCGGCGCGGTCGTACCGGTGGAACGTCAGGTTCCGGTCGCGCCAGTAGATCTCCCACAGCCCCGTGGTCTTCGTGTAGCGCAGGCGTGCGATCGGGAACCGCGTCCACTCCGGCCCGAAGTCCTGGCGCCATGGGGGCCGGGTCTCCACGATCGTCAGGTGCCGTGGTGCGACGTCGACCTCGACGCGGAGCTTGTCGTGCAGGTGCTCGGGCACGCGGGCGGCGCACCACCGACGGACGCGCTGGACGTCGAGCTCGGGAAGCATGGGAACCAGTGTGCCCGCCGGCACCGGACCGCGGCGCGGACGGTGGTGGACGAGTCGCAACATCCCACCAAAGTCGAACTGCTACCAAACCGCAGGTCAGCGGCTTGCGAGAAGCGTGTTCCTCGGCGTCCGTGAACACTGAGGGCCCGTGACCTGCGTTGCGGCAGGTCACGGACCCTTCGTCACGCGGAGGATGGCGGATTCGAACCCCCGAGGGTGTTACCCCAACACGCTTTCCACGTGGTTCTAGGGGGTGGGGGTGGGGTGCGCTTAGGGCGTTCATGCAGGTCAGCGGCGTGCTTGGATTTCGATGGAGTCGGATGGAGGGGTCGGGACGGCGTTTCACTGCTACCGAAACTGCCACCGCGCTGACTGCCCACGCGGAGGCTCGGGCTACTTCGTGAATGTCCGTGCCACTTCTGCCCCCGTCGTGGCGTCGAGGGTGACGTGGTAGCCCGACCATGAGCTGACGATGACGAACCCGCCGTCGAGCCGGGCCGCGACCCATGCGTCGTTGCTTTCGAAGTCAGGCGATGCCCTCCAGACCCGCGTGTCATCGGGCGTGTAGCGGGCGATCGCCGTGACGTAGCCGTCGTCCGTCGTCGCGAACCTGAGTTCTCCACCGCCAGGCATTGGGATCAGCTCCACGCCCCTAGTCTTTCAGACGGATCAGACCTCTCGCCCGTACCCGAAGACGTGCAGGCTGACGACGTCGATCTCGCGTCGCGGGTCTCCGAAGAACGAGCCGAGGCGGGTCAGGACCCGGTTGTACGGGTGCTCGCGGGCGATGCCGGCTTCGTTCCAGTTGGCGTTGGGCACGACGAGGAACAGGTGCTGGGCGTCGGTGGCGATGTGGGTCTTCCACAGGTCCTTGAGGTCGTGGTTGTTGGTGGTGGTCCCGCCGCGCTCGACCTCGGCGATGATCCCGCGGCCGGGGCCGAGTGAGTAGACGAAGTCGGGTCGTGCATGGGTGACGAACCCGTCCTGCGGGGTCAGGATGACCTCCTCGCGAAATCCGAGGTGTTCGCGGAGCATGGCCGCGACGATCGACTGCACGGCGCTGGACTGGGCGCGGTGGACGTGGACCAGGTCGATGGTCGGTGACTGAGTGGCGAGGTGGGCTGCGAGCTCGTCGGCGAGCGCGTCGACGCGGCTGAGCTCGGCGCCCTCGGCGACGTCCAGCTCGCTGCGCACGAAGCGCGCGTGCCGGAGGTCCATGGCCCCGAGCTTCGCAGCTGCGGTGTGTGGAAGCTAGGGCCGATCAGGGCACTCCGGGGGTGGCGCGTCGAGCCGACGCGATCAGGGCCCGAGCAGCGCTGCCGGGATGACCGCTATCCCGTCGGGGCGGCGGTAGGCAGCCGGTCCTGTGGTGATCACTGCGGCGTCGAGGGGATCGCCACCGACTTGTTCACGCAGCCAGTGCAGGTGGCGGACGTCTTCGTCGCCCGCGACTGCCGCGAGCTTCACCTCCAGGGCCACCATGCGTCCGTCGTCCCTGGTGACGATCAGGTCGACCTCGTGATCGCCGCGGTGGGTGCGAAGGTGACTGACCTGTGCGCCAGCGGCCTCGGCGTAGGTCCGTACGCCCAGGGTGACGAGGCTCTCGAACAGGGCGCCGAGGAGGGTTCCGTCCCGGGGGGTCGGTGGGCTGTCCGGGTTCGGGCTGTCGAGCAGCGCGCCGGCGCCCACGCCGAGGAGCCGTGCCGCGAGGGCTGGGTCGGCAAGGTGATGCTTGGGTGCCTGCCCGAGCGAAGCCATGTGTGAGCGCGTTCCGGTCCACGCGGGGACGGTGTCGAGCAGCCACATCCGGTCGAGGGTCTCGCGGTACGCGATCGCCGTCGTCTTCGCGGGCTTGTCTCCATGCCCTGCCGTCGACGCATCGAGGATCGCGTTGTAGGACGCCGTCGTCGACGTCGCGGCCGCATAGGCCTTCAACCATGCGCGCAGCGTCCGCGGTCGGCGCACGACATGTCCCAGCTCAGCGAAGTCGTGCTCGACGATGGCGTCGAGATAGCCGTTCAGGCCGGCTGCGCGCGTAGGCGCAGGCAGGGCGCGCAGCCCGGGGAAGCCGCTCGCGACGATCTCCTCGGCGTACTCCGCCAGACCGACAGGACTCTCGCCGCCGATGGGCAGTCCGGCGCCGGAGAGCAGGCCCGCGAGTGACACGGTGGGTTCGACGAGCCCGCGCTCAGTCAGGCTCATCGGTCGCAGTCGCAGGCGGACGATGCGGCCGGCGCCCGTGTGCGTGGGAGCGGTGGTGGGTGTCGCAGACCCGGTGAGCAGGTAGGACCCGGGGGCGGCACCGGCGTCGACGGCCCGGCGGACCTGGTCCCATACGGCGGGGTGCAGCTGCCACTCGTCGATCAGGATCGGGGTGGGAAGGCGTGATAGTCGGTCACGGTCCGCCTCGATGAGCACACGTTCAGTGGGGTCGTCGAGTGCGAGGACGGTGGCGGCGCGCCGGGTCGCGGTCTCGGTCTTGCCGACCGCCTTGGGACCGTCGATGACCACGGCGGGCAGCCCGGTGAGGAGTCTGTCGAGCTGTGTGTCGAGGACTCTGCGTGCGTATGCCACGTCGCTACGCTACCTCTCTGGAAGGCCTTACGCTCCCGTATCGGCGACTTAAACACTACCGTCTCGTGGCTGCCGCTAGGGCCGAACCCGAAGTCACTACGTCATGCCGTTTCGAATCGAAGCAGAGCAACATCGAGGTCAGCCCCAGAAGATCGCCGTCGGGTCCCGCTCGATCTCCTCCAGCAGCTCGGCGACCCGTGGGCTCGGCTCGGCGCGGTCGTACCGGTGGA